>JBCBJE010000152.1:0-8837 GCA_038523735.1 Cyanobacteria bacterium J06626_18
ATAAACCCTGCGGTTATTCTCTGAAGAGGTGCCACACTTAAATCTTTTGAGGTTTGTTCTTGCCAAGTTAGAAGCAATTTGAAAAGTGATTGGACTGATTGACCTTTGAGAACCCTAAGTTGAAAGATTGCACATCGCATGCACATCAAGGTGCTCAACCACTCACATCCTTGTCTGTGCTGCTGCATTGAGTGCTCGAAGGCATATAAAACATTGCTTATCTATTGGTGAGCAATCGCTAATAAGTCATCGCCCCTTCTGGCATTGTCAGCGTTTCAAGAAATCATCTTGCGGCAACCGTTTGTGAGTTCGCTGTTGGCAGCAGCGAACTCCGTTCACGATCTGAATATTTGAGTGAAATTTAAGGCTCATCCCATCTATATCCTGTATATCTTGTCTATCAAGCTGGCAGAAGGAATCATCAGAGTGCCAGAGCAGGTGCAGGGGCTTCTACATGGACAAGCAGCAAAAATTTGTCGTAATTGTTTTTCCCAATGGATTGCAGGGCAGAATTTGGTCAACGATTTTACGATCACAAAATTGTGGTGTGATCTGGGAATCACCGGATGTCCCCCTGCCCGAGACGCTAAAATCCTTGCATCAGCAGGGTGATTTACCAGATCTATTGATCATTGATACGCGCTTGCATCATCTACGACCCTGGCATCTATGCCGTTGGTGCCGACAAAACAACCTAGACACCAAAATTCTGTTGGTTAATGGGGCTCAGCCTCATATCTCATCGGCTGAAAGGCAATGGGCCATGACTCAAGGCTCAGCTGATTTACTGCCTCGAATCTGCCGTGACTCTCTAATGAGTGGGGCTGCGGCAAATCTGCGTCGAGCTTTAGATTTGCTGAATATCCAACCCTTTAGCCAGCAATCGTTTATAGGCAGCCTATTGCAGATGGGGCTTAGCTCTCAACCTAACGGCACTATTAATCATCGGGTTCCCTGTGAGAAAATATAGACGTGTCTCTGTAGCCAAAGCTATTTTGGGGGTCTGAGGAGTAAAACTTAGCCTGTTCAAATAATTGCTATGCTGCTAAGTTGGCTGGGGAAATACGAGTACTGTGGGGCAAAGCTATTCGCTTCAGTAGCTATGGAGGAAGAAATTTCGTGACTGATATGGTTGATAACCAGACCAAGACAAGCTTCACGACGATTGAACCCGGTAAGCTACGCATCATCGCGAGCGATATCGAAGTACGACCCATAAGCTTTATCGCTAACGGGGAGCGTCAGGGCTTTGAACCCGCTTTGGTACGGGTTGTCTGCGATCGCTTAGGCGTCGAACCCAGCTGGTTTGATTTTCCCCTTAAAGAGTTCTACCCCGAGCTGAGTACCGGCAACTACGATGCGGTTTGGTTCAGTCAGGTGATCACTCAAGAACGCCGTGCCTGGGCCGACTTTACCCGTCCGTATGGTCGATTCGACACAGCCGTCCTAGTCCGGGAAGATTCCGACATTGAGGATAAGTCCGGATTGACGGGCAAGCGCGTCGGTGTCCTGGTCGAGAGCGTCCGCAAGCAACTGCTGGAACTCTTTCCACCGGATATCGAAGTTGTTTACTTTGAAGGTAAACGGGAAACAACTTCAGAAATGCTGCAAGCGCTTTTGGACAAAAAACTAGATGCTGTAGTCGAAGATTCCTTCTTACTGAGGGCTTTTGAGGCTCAAGATTCTGGTGTGCGCGTAGCCTTCGAGATCCCGACCCAGCATCCCTATGGTATTGGTATTTTGCCTGGCAACCGGGAACTGCTTGATGCGCTCAACACCGTCCTCAACACGTTGATTACAGACGGGACATTGAACAAGCTTTGGGATCAGTGGATTCCGTATAAATCTTGTCCGTTTTAGGCAACAGGGACTAAGGCGAGCGCTAGAGGAGAAGGGCTTCTTGAGCGTCAGCCATGGGCATAGCCTTCGTGGCAAGAATACGATGGAAGGAGAAGACGTGGGGCTTGCTATTCAGTTGCAGCCTACAACTGCCCAGGATTTAGACTTTGTCCTGTCGGTTGAGCGGAATCCGGAAAATGCACCGTTTATTGGTCAATGGTCATACGATCGCCATCTGCAGTCCTGCCAATCACCGAATGAGTGTCATTGGCTTATCGTGGAGCAGGAGACTCAGGAACGGGTTGGCTATGTGATTCTCCTGGATGTCCAAAATCCTGATCAGTCTTTGCAAATCAAGCGAATTGCGATCTCTCGAAAGGGCAAAGGCATGGGTAAAGCGGCCTTACAACAAGTGCTGCAGGCGGCGTTCATGGAGCTGAATGCCCATCGAGTGTGGCTGGACGTGATGGCCGATAATCTGCGGGCGTATACGCTGTACCGCAAGCTAGGGTTTGTGGAAGAGGGGAAGCTGCGCGAAGCCATGAAAAAGCCGCGCGGGTTCGTATCACTCCGGCTGATGTCCATGCTGAGGTCGGAGTTTGGCGAGAAATTCGCTTGTGAAAATTAACTTTGCGAAAGTGCCGTTTGCTGCGAAAGTGAACAATGGACTTTAAGTAGGGCAAGAAGTAGAAGGCAACTATGGTGAAGACAGCCTGGGTGTTTCCTGGACAGGGATCGCAATCAATCGGGATGGGTGCAGATTTGATGGAGTTACCCCTAGCCCAAGAGCGACTCGCGATCGCCGATGACATTCTGGGTTGGTCGGTCAAAAATATTTGTCAAAGTGAAGACGACAAGGTCTCCAACACATTACACACGCAGCCCTGCCTCTACTTCGTCGAGAGCTTACTGGTTGATCTTCTGAAAGCGCAAGGACATGATTTGGACCTCGCAGCAGGCCACAGTTTGGGCGAGTATGTGGCGCTTTATGCCGCTGGCGTATTTGATTTTGGCGTCGGTCTGCGCTTGGTAAAGTTGCGTGGGGAATTGATGTCGCAAGCAGCCCCTGGCGGTGCAATGGCTGCACTCATTGGGTTCGACCGGGATGAACTAAAGGCTAAAATTGCGGCGACTGAAGGGGTGACGCTGGCAAATGATAACAATCCCAGCCAGGTTGTCATTTCTGGTAATGCAGAGGCTGTCGATGCCGTGATGCACACTGTAAAGTCAAAACGAGCTGTGAAGCTCAACGTGAGTGGTGCATTTCATTCACCTTTGATGGCTCCGGCAGCCAGGGAATTTCAAGAAGTTTTGGATGCGGTGCCGTTTCAAGCTCCCCAAATGCCGGTGCTGTCTAATGTAGACCCTACCCCCACCACGGATGCAGACACGTTGAAGCAGCGTTTGGCCCAGCAGATGACCGGCTCAGTGCGCTGGCGAGAAATTTCCTTGGCCCTTCCAGAACATGGCATTGAGCAAGTGATTGAAGTGGGACCCGGTAACGTGTTGACGGGTTTGATCAAGCGCACCGTGAAAACGGTGCAGTTATCTAACGTGGGTACGCTGGAGCAATTGAACGCCCTGTAATGAAGAGGAACCACTGGGATGGCTAGTCGCGATCGCGAGCCCCTTCTGAGTTTGGTGCTGTATCACCTGTTCAAATGGTCGGTGGTGAGCCCGATGCTACATCTCTATTTCCGGGGACGTATCGAGGGAGCCCAGAACGTTCCTCAGAAAGGGCCGCTGCTGGTGGTTGCCAACCATGCCAGCGATTTCGATCCGCCGATTGTCTCCAGTTGTGTCCGGCGTCCCGTATCTTATATGGCGAAGGAAGAACTCTTCCGAGTCCCTGTGTTGGGGCCAGCAATTCGTCTTTATGGGGCCTATCCGGTGAAGCGTGGCAGTGCCGATCGCAGTGCCATTCGTGAAGCTCTCAAACAGCTCGACCAAGGCTGGGCGGTCGGTGTGTTTTTACAAGGTACGCGCACTCCCGATGGGAGGATCACAGATCCCAAACTAGGAGCGGCGCTGATCGCCGCCAAAGCCCAAGTGCCGATGTTGCCTGTGAGCCTTCGGGACACCCACAAAGTTATGCCGAAAGGAGCAAAACTGCCCCATCGCGTTCCTGTGACAGTCCGCATCGGCAAGCCTATCGAGCCCCCCGCATCAACAACCAAAGACGATCTGTGGCAAACAACCCAGGACTGCACCAATGCGATCCACAAGCTTCTCGATCTGGGGCGATAGCAGGGAATAGGGGAGTGGAAGGGTAGGAGGGTGAGGGAGATGGGGGGATGGGGGTAGCAGAATCCGTAAGGGCGAGGCATTGGGCCTGTATACTTGCTACCGATCGGAACTCTAGGCTCCCAATGCCTCGCCCCAACACCACCAACCATCAACGTAGGGCTATGCCCTTCTCACAGGGTAGAACCAACACCAACGCTCCCATCCACCTCACCAGACACGGTAAAATAAGCCCCTAGCTTACAGAAGAAGCGATGACGCAACAACTCAGAAAAGAACTTGCCGCGATGGTAGGTCCTGCAGAATGGCACAATCTATTGCCTCATGCGGCGCGTGACAGCATTGTGGTGGTGAATCCGGGGTTGGATTTGGTCGAGGTTGGGATCGCCGTTGCGACGGATAATGTCAACTCAGTACAGCGGTGGATTAGTGAGGCGCTGATTACGAAACCAACCGTTGACCAATTGGAGGATTGGGAGCGCGATCGCAGTCGTCAGTTTCAGGCACTGATTGTGCAACCTTACGTGCTGATTCAGGATGCAATCAATCAAGCTGGCTGACGCTATCCGTAAATACTGCTCACAGTTTCACCGCAATCGTGACGCAGCCCGATAAGCTTAGACATATCAGCAATAGCCATTAGTGGTACATCACTCACAGTATGGGTCAGAGCCTTTCTCCCAAACCGGCCCCCCCGGTACAACAACTTAGCCTATTCCGAACCCCCGTTCCGTGGCTGACGGCTTTTTGGAAGTTTTCCCGTCCCCACACGGTGATCGGCACCAGCCTCAGCGTTATCGGTGTGTTTGTGGTTGCGTGGACAACGGTGCAAGAAGCTGCCGCCATTCCTCTCTTGAATCCATTTTCCCTGTTACTTCCGCTGACGGCATGCCTTGCAGGCAACGTCTATATCGTGGGGTTGAATCAGATCGAAGACGTTGAAATTGACCGTATCAACAAGCCCAACCTTCCGATCGCAGCCGGTGAATTCTCTTACAAAGATGCTTGGTTAATTGTCGGCTTTGCAGGGGGGCTAAGCGTTGTGCTATCTGCCCTCGGGGGATGGTTTTTACTCGCTACCGTGCTGATCAGTTTAATCATTGGCACTGCCTATTCAGCTCCTCCTCTGCGCCTCAAACGATTTCCTTTTTGGGCATCCATTTGCATCCTAACGGTGCGAGGCGCAGTGGTGAATTTAGGATTGTTTTTGCACTACGCGGACCAGCTGGGCCTACCTCTTCGTCTTCCCGGTAAGATATTGGCCTTATCAGCTTTCATCGTTGTCTTCAGTATCGTTATCGCTATCTTCAAGGATATTCCTGACATCGAGGGCGATCGCCGCTTCAACATCACGACTTTTACAGTTCGCCTTGGCCAAAAGCGGGTATACACTTTAGCTCGGATCATTCTTACCGGCTGCTACATTAGCCTGATTTCTCTTGCTCCCTGGGTTGGCGGCGTAAATGGGGTATTCGTGCTAGTAACTCACAGCGGGCTCTTGGCGCTTTTTTGGTGGCGCAGCCAGCGGGTTGCATTGCCTGAGCAGGCCAGTAATTCAGCAACACCTATTTCTTTTGCCGCGTTTTATCAGTTCATTTGGCAGCTCTTCTTTCTCGAATACGTCCTGTATCCAGTTGCCTGTCTATTGGGCTGAGTTTCGGACACAACAGCTGTCAAGATTGCAGGGCCATTACTGGCTCTTACCCTTAATGCTGCGAACATCGATCTGAGGATGATGTAGCTGAATTGCATCCCTCAAAGCTCGCAGCGTCAAGGTTGACTGGTTGCGGGCTTGCAGATCCATCGAGGCTGTTTGAGCGATCACTTGAATTTCGCCACCAGTCAGCGATACCTGTTGAGCGAGAGCATCCCAATCCACACTACGGGTTTTGCGATCAGGCGGAAAGGACTGAGCCCAAAGGCGACGGCGAGCCTTCTCATCAGGACGAGGGAGGGTCAGAATACCGTCAAACCGTTGTCGCCAGCTAGCGCGTACCGCCGTTAACGTATGAGCAGCTACTAGTGTCAAGCCATAGTGTCGCTGCCGCCATTGCCACCACTGATGCAGCCACGACTTTTCAACTTGGGGAGTACGGCCAAACCACTGCTGGCCTTGTTTGACCAGCAACAAGCTGGGATCGTCTGTAGGGGTGTCTGTCAGAACGCTGGGATAGTTTTCCAGCGACAGCGATTCCAAATCAACACAGGTAAGGGGAAGTTCTAAGTCGGCTGCGATCGCGCCTGCCGCCGTAGTTTTACCCGTCCCTGAGGCACCAATCAAGAGAACCACTAACCCAAGTGTTTCTGGCTGTGCTTGGCGCTGGGCAGCTTGACGGCTCAGATGCTGAAGTTGTTTGATCAGCTTTTGGGGTAAAACCAAATGCTCCCAAAGCGTTTCTACGGATTGGGTTGCCATCGCTAGGGACTTGCAGTCGGCGGCTTTATCCTGATCACCATCCTGCTCGTTCTTAGCCACATCGTTGGCAGCAGTAATGTTGGAACTTGCTTCTGGCTGCGAAGAATTCACGCCGGCAAACAAGGTATCTTCAGCTACCGCCTGTTCAAGAATACGCTGCAGGGATACAGGATCTGGGGTGTCGGCAAGCAGATAGTTAACGACTGAGTCGGTCACACGGACCTGTTGACTCAGCAGCGTGCCATCGTCGTCGCCGATCCATTCCACAAGCCCCTGCTGCACCATAGAATTTGCTGCCGTCAACCGCGATCGCGCTTGCTGCCAAGCCTCATCATTGCGGCAGAGCAACCGCAAACAGAGATCGACTGTGGGCAAATCTTCCAATGCTCCGGCGTCCTCCTGCAGGTAGTTGTAAAGACGACCGTAGCGGCGATTCACTTCCGGTGCGAGGGCAATGAGCAGAATATTTTTCTCAACCTCGGTCAAAGCAAAGCGATTACGTAACTCTGGTAGCGCCAGCACGACCTTAGATTGATGGGTGGCTTGGATGCGGCTTTCTAGATGTTGGCTATAGCTGACGGTAGTTGGTTGCGCTTTGGGCGCTTGTCGGGGTGGCGGGCCTTCGCGATCGTCAATACCCCGGTTGACTGCGATAATGCCTTTCCACCAGTGGCTGGTGACTTTGTCTGCAGGCGTATTGGCAATCTGACGCACTGTTCTATCGTCCTGGCGCTGGCGCGATACCGCCAGCATCAGAAGACGATCAAGCCAGCGCAATTCTGTTTTGAGATAAGCCCAATTATTCAGAAAAGGCTTCACCTTATCATTACTCATGGCTCATCATCCGCAAAAACTCCAACGGTAGTCCATCGATGTCAGCAATAAAAGTGACCTCGTAGACATAGCGACCAATCATCTGCTGCTGAGGGGGGAGCAAAATCTTCAGCGACCCCACCTCAGCAGACGCCGATTGATTTGCCTGCAAGAACTGTTTTTCTAAAGAGTCTATCCAATCGGGCAAGCTATCGACGGTTTTTGTGAGGTCAAAAGAAAGATGGTAGTAACCCGTGTAGTGTTCATCATAAAAACAATCGGGTGCTGATCGGGGCTCTGGTATCTGTAAAAGCTCAATGCGCCCCCCTAACCCCGTCATCCAGCAGGCCAGTGTGGTCCCTGCGGTAAACTGCTCTTCCATGGAGAAACCCAGCAAGGTATAAAAAGCTATCGCCCGATGGATATCGGCAGTTCGGATAGAGGCATGGTGCATCGTAATGTCAGCGTTACTCGAATAATCGAAAATAGGGATAGCGCACAGGCACGCCTGGCTCTTTCTCGAGACTAAAGTTAATAACATCCCAGCAAGGTTCATCCTCAGGCGAGGGGCTGAACTCAACAGGCAAGCCATAGAGTCGGGGAAGCGCATTCTCCGCCTTCCCGCGCCAGGGAACGCTCCGTTCTAGGTAAGCTTTGACCAATTCTTTATAGCGCTGGGCAATAATTACACGAGTCGCTCGGTAACCCTGAGTATAGAGTCGATCAAGCGCTTCATGAATTTCAAAGCGAATACCGTCGGGATGAGTATGTTGCCGATACCATTCACCATTCCACTGTCGCCAGTGTCTTCCTGATTGCAGATGCACAAGCTCTTTAGTGTCTGGATTAGCCTCAAAGGCACCGTGCCGCTGACAAAGATAGGTATCGGTCAACGTCAATGCCGGGATCGTCTGACGGCAATGAGGACATTTAATGTCCGGGCCAAAAATTGGGTGTTGTAGGGCTGGATTAACCATTAAGCATAAGGGCCGATGGATGCAGTCCGACGGGTTCCGGTAGCCGTATTATAGCGGGGGGAATCGCTCCTCTAATGTCAATTCTGTCTAAAGAATCGAGCTATGCCTAATTTCGACACCCCAATTTTGACCACGGTAGGAAATTTCTGGACGGCCCCTGATATTACTCAAGCCGCATTCGTTGCTCCGGGAGCCGCCGTAATCGGCAAAGTTACCCTGGAAACAGGCGTTAGCGTTTGGTACGGGACCGTACTGCGAGCCGATGTAGAAACCATTCAGGTGGGAGCATACACCAATGTTCAGGATGGTGCAATTCTACACGGTGATCCGGGGCAACCCACAGTATTAGAAGCCTATGTCACGGTTGGGCATCGTGCTGTGATCCACAGCGCTCATATTGAGGCGGGCTGTCTGATTGGTATTGGGGCCGTTATTTTGAACGGTGTGCGGGTCGGTACCGGCAGCATTGTCGGCGCTGGGGCCTTAGTCACAAAAGATGTTCCTCCGCGATCGCTCGTAGTGGGTTTACCCGCTAAAGTCGTCCGCCC
>JBCBJE010000153.1:0-8818 GCA_038523735.1 Cyanobacteria bacterium J06626_18
CAACACTTCGCAGGCAGGCCGGTAGATTCTTCTCTTCGTTTTTGCCTGGAATTAGGACGGAAACCGGGATTTTGGAGGATGTATCAGTCATGGTGAATAGTGTTGATCAAATGAGCTAAAGATCAGTCTTTACACGGCAGTTGCTTCACAATTGTCTACGGACGGACATCGGTCTATAGACACGCGTCAGTTGTTCGTAGAACACCCCCTTCAAGACGGTACAACCATCGGGGGGGACTCAGTCAACCAGAGGCTGGGCGCAAAAGGCCACGAATTGCACTTGTGAGATACCCCACTTGGCCGTAGGCATAGAGAAAGTTTTCGAATCGTTGGGCTGGATCTGGTAAATACTTGACGGCTTTGTAAACACCTCGGAGAAATCGTTCGCCGCCCCATTGCAGCTGTTGCCATCCTGCTTTGCCGGCAATTTCTTCGCGGTAGCATTCGCTAATACCTTGCCACCAACTGCGGCTCATGAACCACTTCGGGTCCAAACGTCCTGGGGCCACATTATGAGCCACCAAAGCGTCTGGTAGATAAGCAACCTTAAAGCCCATGCCCAACGCTTTTTCTGTCATGTAGAGTTCTTCATTAGAGAGTAAATTTTTGCCGACGCGACCTAAGTTAGGGTCGAAGCCGCCAATGCTTTCTAAAAAGTCTGCCCGAATTGAATAATTTAAGCCTCTGGGTGTGAGTCCTGGCTGCGTAATATAGACAACCTCATCGCCTAAATCATAGGCTCCTAGACTGCCAGACATACTGTTGGATAACCAGTTTGGTGCGGTGCGGCCCGGTGGCCATATAAGAGTGACCTTACCGCCGGCGATCGCCACTTGCTCATCGGTTTCATAAATATGCCAAAGGGCTGCGAGCCATCCCTTGCTGGCTTCGGCATCATCGTCTAAGTAAGCTAGGATTTGCCCCTGTGCGGCCTTGGCCCCAGCGTTACGGGCGACCGATAGGCCCAGCGTCGCCTCATAGACATAATGCAGGCGAGGATGCGGCAGGCGTGCCTCAACGACGGTTCGGGTGGTGTCGGTCGAGGCATTATCAACCACGATGACTTCGTAGTCTGCATACTCTTGAGCAAGCAAACTGTCGATCGCAGCACCGAGGTAGTCATCCCGGTTATGGGTGCAAATGATGGCTGAAATGCGAAGCGGGGAGGACATAAAGCTCACTACACTCTGCAGGCATGACAGTAACACCCCTAATCATTCCCTAAATGGATCGGATTGTCGCCATTTGTAACGGTCACTATTTCACGGCGAGCGCATCATGTTTACGTTAGTATCCGTGAAGCTAAGGTAAACCGTGACCAACCCAAGCATGGATAGTTTGCAGATTCCGCAGGAACTGCCACAAATTGAGCTGGCTCCCCTGATTGATCATTCGCTACTGACCCCCGTTGCGACACCTGAGCAAGTGATGCATTGGTGTAGTGAAGCGGATCGTTTTGGCTTTGCCGCTGTATGCGTCTCACCTAGTTATGTTTCCCTAGCTCGCGAACAGCTTCAGGGCAAACGGCCAGAAATTTGTACCGTCATTGGTTTTCCGACTGGGGCAACCACATCTACGACTAAGCTGTATGAGGCTCAGGAAGCGGTTGAAAATGGGGCTACTGAGCTAGATGTGGTGATTAATCTGGGCTGGTTGAAGTCTGACCAGCGCGATCGCGTCCATCGTGAAATTGCCGCGATTTGTGAAGCGACCGGTCGCACGATTAAAACCATCTTGGAAACCAGCGTGCTGACGCCCCAAGAAATTCAGCTTGCGGCAGAAATTTGCTTGGATGCGGGGGCGGCTTTTCTCAAAACCAGTACCGGCTGGCAGGGAGGCGCAACAGTCGCAGCCGTCCGCCAGCTGCGGGAAGTTACCCGCGGTCAAGCTGGTATCAAAGCCTCAGGAGGAATCCGAACAGCCGAGCAAGCCCTTCTCCTGGTACAGGCCGGAGCTACACGGTTAGGGACTTCGCAAGGCCCTGCTCTCATCCAGCAGCAAGAGGCGATGGAGGTGCGATAAGGGAAAAGCATGAGTCGTTCTTACAAAGCGACCGGCATCAACCTTAAGGGGATGCCTATGGGCGAAACCGATCGCTTGCTGACCATCTTGACGGCTGAACAGGGGTTGATTCGCGTGCTGGCGCCCGGAGCCCGTAAGCACAAGTCACGGCTGGCTGGACGGAGCAGTCAGTTTGTGGTGAACAATATCTTCGTTGTGCAGGGGAAACGGCTGGATAAGTTGGTGCAGGCCGACACGGTGCGATCGTTTCCAGGACTCTCTGCCGATTTGGCAAAGCTTACGGCCAGCCAGTATTTGGCGGAACTAGTTTTGTGCCAAGCCCTGAGTGAACAGCCCCAGGAGGAACTCTTTACCCTACTAGTAGAGCATCTACAAAGACTGGAGCAGGCAACTGGGGATGGCGTATTGGCTTGCCTCAATCAGGGAATTTTCCATTTCCTGGCGCTGGCTGGGGTTGCTCCCGAAGTTCAGCGCTGCAGTCTCAGCCAAGTGGAAATCGTGCCTGACCTGATGTCGCCAGACTGGCGAGCAGGATTTAGCCCGGTATCGGGGGGCGTGGTGAGTCCAGAACAGCTGGGCCAACAGCCCTTTTCTGAACATCAAGGAAACTTTAAGACCGAACGTTACGCTGCCCATGAAGGGGCGCGTTCTGTGAGAGGATATGGGCGATCGCCCAGCCAGCCCCAAACGTCTTTGATTACGGCGCTGGAATTGGCACTACTGCAGCGTTTGGGCCAACCACAGCTGATTACTGGCCAAGCCACTGCTGGCTTGATGTTCGGATCGGAGAAAACAAGAACGCTCTGGCAGCGTATTGAGCGAATTTTACGCCAATATGTCGAGTATGCTTTTGACCGACCAATCCGTTCGGCTACATTAATAGATGCGTGCTTTCCTACTGAAATTCCCTCTGAATGATGCTGCGTGAGTCTGAAACTGAATTCTCTCCTAGCCATAGCTCAGTCGCCCCCGAACGCAATGCATCGGAGGAGGCAGTTAGTGGTCTCGAAAATTCAACTAGCACAATGTCAGATGACACGGCAGCAGTGGGCTTTTTGCCTGTCCTGACCAATCGTGATTTTTTGGTGCTGTGGAGTGGACAGGTCTTTTCACAGTTAGCCGACAAGGTATATCTGGTTTTGATGATTGCTATTATCAGCCAGCAGTTTGATGTACCGGGTCAATCGATCAGCGGCTGGGTGTCTGCGGTTATGATTGCCTTTACTATTCCAGCGATTTTATTTGGGTCTTTAGCTGGGGTATATGTGGATCGCTGGAGCAAGCAGGGTGTTCTAGTACTCACGAACTTATTGCGGGGCGGTTTAGTCGTCGGACTTCCCTTTTTACTGTGGATGGCCCAGGACTGGGGTACCCTTTATCGCATTCCAGTTGGGTTCGCATTGCTGCTAGCCATTACCTTTGCGGTCTCCACGCTAACGCAATTTTTCGCCCCAGCCGAGCAAGCCATTATTCCGCTATTGGTTGAAAAACCTTTCTTGCTATCGGCAAATTCTTTGTACACGACGACAATGATGGCTTCCGTGATTGTGGGATTTGCGATTGGTGAGCCGATATTGGCGATCGCCGATGCCTGGCTGACACCCATTGACGGTGGAGCGGGGTGGGGTAAAGCACTGCTGGTCGGGAGTGGATATGTGGTTGCCGGGCTGTTGCTGCTGTTTGTTCGTGCTCACGAGGCAGCGCTACCAGAGCACGAGGCGCCCCATCCCTGGGAAGACATTAAAGAAGGACTGAAGTACCTTAAAAATAAGCCTCCTGTACGAAACGCGATCGTCCAACTGGTACTCTTGTTCTCAGTTTTTGCGGCTTTGGCGGTGTTGGCAGTACGACTTGCGGAAATTATGCCGACGCTTGATGCCGATCAGTTTGGCTTCTTGTTGGCTTCTGGTGGCGTAGGGATTGCTTTGGGAGCCGCGATAGTTGGGCAATTCGGTCAGCAGGTGAATCGCAGTCAGCTGAGCTTATACGGCTCGCTGGGGATGGCTGTGGTCCTCATCGGCATGGGGTTTGTAACGCGGCAGTTTTGGTCCACCTTAGGATTGATTGCCTTGTTAGGTGTCTTTGCCGCGGCGATTGGCATCCCGATGCAAACCACGATTCAAGAAGAAACACCCGCTGCTATGCGTGGCAAAGTGTTTGGCCTCCAGAACAATCTTGTCAATATTGCATTGAGCTTACCGCTGGCTCTGGCTAGTGTCGCCGAAAGTTTGATCGGACTCCCAACGGTTTTTATTAGCTTAGGGGTGATTGTCGCTACGGGGGGTCTGCTGACCTGGTATAGTGCCGATACGGGCAATGACAGCACTGTAAGCACGTCTCTTCCTGAGGCCGAGACGGATTAATCCCAGGTTTTTGGTCAACAGTGGTCAGACCCCCTAAATTTGCGGCTAAAAAGGTTTCTTTCCCGTAGATGCATGTAGTATGGCTTGGCAAAAAATCACCCTTTTGTGGCAACGTCACCTACAGCCGGGAGATTACTCAAGCACTGCTGAAACGTGGCTACCGCGTTACGTTTCTACACTTCAACCATAGTCGCCCCGAGCTTGATGAGCTACCCAATCCATTCGCCTTAGAAGCCCCCGTCCCTGGCGCCTGCGAGGAAGTTTCGCTGCCCTTTTTGTTTAAGTCGCAAATCATCACTTTACCAGCGCCCCGAGCCGGGAAGCTGCTGATGGAAGCTCTGGAACGACTGAGACCCGATGTTCTCCATGCCTCGCTGACGCTTTCACCATTGGATTTTCGGTTGCCAGACATTTGTCAGTCTTTAAAGATTCCCCTAGTCGCGACGTTCCATCCGGCATTTGACCGCAAGTTACGAACCCTCAATTCGGGAACTCAACATGTCAGCTATCAAATCTATGCGCCGATGCTGGCGCGGTGCGATCGCGTCATTGTGTTTTCTAAACTGCAGCGCGATTTATTGATTCGCCTAGGTGTGCCTGAGAACGCGATCGCGATCATTCCCAACGGGGTTGATGTGAGCAAATATTCACCCGGTCCCTCTGCCATCAAATCGGCCCTCCGCGCCAGACATCTCTTTGTCTATCAAGGACGATTGTCGCCGGAGAAAAATGTGGAAGCACTACTCAAAGCCTGGAAGCAAGCCCAAATAGGGGCTGACTGTAAGCTGGTTATTGTCGGTAATGGTCCTCTAGAGCAGTCGCTACGGCTCTTTTACAGCCACCATGAAACCATTCACTGGCTGGGCTTTGTTAAAGATGAAGCACGCCGCATTGATATTCTGCGAGGAGCAGACGCCTTCATCCTACCGTCACTGGTTGAAGGACTCTCACTTTCGCTGTTGGAAGCCATGGCGTGTGGAACTGCCTGTATTGCCACCGATGCGGGGGCCGATGGTGAGGTTCTGGAAGCCGGGGCAGGTATTGTGATGGATACCCAACGAGTCGCCCACCAACTGCAGACAATTCTGCCCATTCTTCGCGACCAGCCTGAAATGGCACGGTTGTTGGGCCAAAAAGCCCGTCAACGGGTTCTAGAACGCTACACCCTGGCCAAGAATGTGTCGCAGGTAGAAGCTATCTACCAGGAACTGATCACGTTTACGTTTGCCCCCAAGTCGTCTTATATGATGCTGTAAGCACTAGACGTGAACACTGCCATCGGGCATCGTGGCACCCGTCAAAATAGCTTCCATGAGGTTGGCGCTGCTGAGTTCGGCCCGGTTCAGGATGGCGTCGGTCAGATCAGCGTTCGTAAGGTTGGTGCGACCCAAATAGGCCTCGACTAGCATGGCTTCTCTCAGGTTGGCGTTGGTCATGTCGACACGGCTGAGATCGGCGAGGTTCATCTGGGCTTTCGTCAAGACTACATCGGTCATGGAAGCTTGGGCGAGTACAGCAGCAGCTAAACGAATGCCGTGCAAGCGTGCTTGGCTGAGGTTGGCTCCGGAAAAATCCGCTCGATTGGCAAAAGCGTTGGTCATGTCTGCCTGCTGAAGATTGGCATCCACCAAAATGGCATCTTCGAGATTGGCGCTAACTAGGTAGGCGTTTTGCAGGTTAGCGCCCCGCAAGTCTGCACCTCGGAAGCTAACATTCGCTAAGTTGGCTTCGCTGAGATTAACGTGCGCGAGGTCAGCACCCCGTAAATTGGCCCCTTCTAAATCGGCTTGTCGCAGGTTAGCCCCCCGGAGGTTCGCACTGTATTTACGGTTTTCTTGTCGAAGATTCGCGCCTCGGAGACAGGCCCCTGTTAAGTTGGCACCACTGATGTCGGCGTTTCTGAGGTCTGCCTCGAGTAGATTGGCATCCATCAGGTCGGCTAACATCAGGCGCGCACTCCGTAAATCGGCACCCTGGAGACTGGCGCCGTGCAGATTGGCGTCATGTAGGTTGGCTCGCATTAACTGGGCTTGATTAAGATTCGCGCCCGCTAGTTGGGCCTTAGAGAGGTTTGCCTGCTGAAAATTGACTCGTGTTAGATAGGCTAGGGTAAGGTCGGCGTTTTCTAAATCTGCCTGCTGTAAATTAGCCCCAATAAGATCTGAACGTGAGAGATCGATGCCAACGAGGACAGCCCGTTTGAAGTTTGTCTTACCAGCAGCATAGAGATTGAGCAGGTCTTGGGGAGTCATGGAGGTGGAAGCAAGACTGAGGCTGACGGTAGAGCGAGGACTATGAACTAGCATGCTGGGCGTCAAGAGGGGACAGTAGTTGGGTAAAAGGGCTTCATGGCCTGAAGAATGGTCCCTGCCGTTTGCTGGTTATCGGCGGCGCTATCGACGCAGTGACACATGATGGTGAGCTTGCTTTCTAAATCGGCATAGGTCTTGCAATAGTTGAACGTGTCTTGGATTAACTCATCGAGTGTTTTTGACTTCAGCGTGATCCAGTCTTGCTGAGAAAATGCAAATGGGCTGCGAACCGTGGACATCAGCAAGATTTTAGCCCGGAGTGGACTGGTATACCGCATGATCTCCATCCGCAGGCTGAAGAGATTGGCGCGATCGCGTTCTTTCGGCTCCTTAGAGGTGACGGTGTCTGCCAGCGGCTCACTTGCTTCTTCACCGGCATCGGATGAGAGCGTCGAGTGAGCAATCGTATTTTCTCCGGACAGCTGAGTCGGGCTTGACAGCTGGGTGGCGCTCGACAGTTGGGTGGCTTTGTCGAGGCATGTTACAGAGGTCACGCTATCATCATCCACCACAGCTTCTTGGACAGCCATCACGGTATGTTCGACACTGTGAAACTCTGACACAACTGCTTCTACTTCCGGGTGTGCTGGGGTGGCAGGCAAACCGTATAGCTGCTGGAAGACTTCTGAGATGAGCAACCCTACTTGGGTGTAGCGAGACTGGTGATTGAGGCGTTGGATGACATATTCCAGATGGTCACTCAAATAAGCTTCGGTGGGTGCAATTTTGTGGACGGCGGCGACGAGTTCCGTCATCACCTGTTCGGCCAGGACTGTAGGGTCGTTTTCCCAAGTGGCATGAACGATTGCGTACAGCAGCTTTTTAATCCGTAAGTGCTCTCCTTGCTGTGTGAGGTCGGTTGCGATCGCCTGATAAGTGGCCTGCTCATCGGTTGTAGGAGTTTCCTGGACTTCATCCTCAACGTCGGCTTGGCTCTGATAAACTGGCCTCAGCGTATTAAGAATTGTATCGGCAATCGCCTGATATTCTGCCTTGCGATTGAGCCGTGATGCCATTGATCGTAGGGCCGTTTCCAAAGATGTCAGCGTACTGTGACGCTGACGGAGCTTTTCTAGCAGGGGGAGAAGCTCAAACTGTGAGAGTACTGTGGGGTCATTTTCCCAAATTCCCTGACAGGTTCCGAAAACAAGCTTCTTGATACGGTGCTGCTGAGTGTCTTGCCGCAGAGCCTGAGCAACTAGCACGAGTGAGTCAGCTTGAGCAATAAATGAAGGGGACTCAGCTTGCACCACCACTGTTGCCGACTCTCCCAAGGGAGGGATTTGGAAAGCAGGTACGGGTTCTTTGATATTTTTGAGCTGCAGCGGGCCTAAGAAGGAAGCTTTGATATCCAAACGAGCTTTGACAACGTCATAAACGGTCTGAGAAATGCAGATACCGCCGGGTGTCGAGCGATTTTGTAAACGAGCCGCAATATTGACACCGTTGCCGAGCACATCGCCGTGGCTAAAAAGGACATCGCCTAGATGAATGCCGATTCGATGCCGTAGGTATTCTTCCGGGGCTAGTCCCTCGGCCAGATTGGTGAGTTCTTTTTGGATTTCTTGACTGCAGCTGACGGCTTGAGCCGCACTAGAGAAAGACATGAGCAAGCCATCGCCGGTCGATTTGAGCACCTGTCCACCATAGCGATCGCACAAGTCAGCCATGAGCTGTAGATCTCTCTGAATGAGGTTTAGCGTCCCTTCTTCATCGACCGACATACGGGCACTAAAGCTGACTGCATCGGTCAAAACAATTGCAGCCAAGGCACGCTGGGTGGTGGATTGGGCAGTGCTCAAATTCATAAAAAGAACATAATGAAGAGTAACAAAGCCGGTATACTTAATCGCCCTTAGGTTGCCCTATCAACGCTTAGCTTCAGCAAGCAATCGATGAGAAGTAAAAATGGTCGCTTAGAAGCGATTGCTTAAGTGCTGTAAGACTGAGTGAGTAGGGGATGAACGAGTCACCTATAGGATAAAACACGGAAAACCGGTGGGATTACGGTCACACAAAGGGAACTTTTTACAATGCCTACCATTGCTACATTCAACCTTAGAATCTAGCGGCAGACGACTGGCACGGGCTTGTTGACACCTTTGAGATGAACCTCAAAGG
>JBCBJE010000154.1:0-8785 GCA_038523735.1 Cyanobacteria bacterium J06626_18
AAAACCCCAATTACAATCGTTCTTGACCAAATCGTAGGACGTGGAGAGGCCCACCCGGTTGGGCCATGACCCCCATGATGGTAGGACACTACTTTCTGATTTGGACCGCTTCTCTCATGGTGCTGGTCTGGCTCATTATGTGGGCCTCTCCACGTCCTACGATTTGGTCAAGAACGATTGTAATTGGGGTTTTGGGAGCCCTCACAGGTCGCTATCTATGGTGGCGATCGACCCAAACCCTGAATCTCAGTAATCCTTTAGACGGTGTTTTCAGTTTGGGGCTATTTGCACTTGAGCTATTTATTCTCACCAGCGGGATCATTCAGCTTTTTTTGTTATTACGAGTCCGCGATCGCCGCAAGGCAGCCGATCAGCTATCGCAGGCGGTGTTGAGTGGGGAATTTGCCCCCACTGTGGATGTCATGATTCCGACCTATGACGAGCCTGCATTCATCCTACGGCGGACGATTATGGGGTGTCAGGCACTAGCGTATGAGCCCAAAACCATCTACTTGCTGGACGACACGCGCCGTCCTGAGATCAAGGCGCTGGCAGAAGAACTCGGGTGTGAATACATCACCCGACCGGATAATCGTCATGCCAAGGCAGGCAACCTCAACCACGCCATTCCCAAAACTAGCGGTGAACTGCTGGTTCTCTTTGATGCTGACTTTGTCCCCACCAAGAACTTTTTGACGCGCACGGTGGGTTTCTTTCAAGACCCAACGGTAGCCCTGGTCCAAACCCCTCAAAGCTTCTACAATCCTGACCCCATCGCGCGTAATCTGGGTTTGGAAGACATCCTTACCCCCGAAGAAGAAGTCTTCTATCGTCAAATTCAGCGCGTGCGTGATGGCGCCGGTGCGGTCGTCTGTGCGGGTACCTCCTTCGTAGTGCGACGGTCAGCTCTGGAAGCTGTCGGCGGTTTCGTGACTGAAGCCGTGAGCGAAGACTTCTTTACGGGCATTCAGCTCGCTGCTAAGGGATATCGCCTGGTTTATCTCAACGAGAAGCTCAGTGCGGGCTTAGCAGCTGAAAACATCGCTGCTCATGCCCTGCAACGGGTGCGGTGGGAACAGGGAACCCTACAGGCATTTTTCATCAAATCCAATCCAATCACCATTCCGGGGCTGAAACCGATCCAGCGGTTAGCCTATGTTGAAGGACTCTTGCACTGGTTTAGTAGTATTGCTCGCGTCGGATTCTTGGTCATGCCCTTGGCCTATGCCTTTTTGGGCGTGATTCCTCTGCGAGCAACAGAATCGGAACTGCTGCGTTTCTTCGTGCCGTTCTATCTAGTGCAGCTGAGTGTCTTTTCCTGGCTCAACTATCGTTCTCGCTCCGCTTTACTCTCGGATGTGTACTCTCTGGTACTTGCGTTTCCCCTCGCGCTGACGGTATTTCAGGTGATGCTGCGACCTTTCAGCCGGGGATTCAAGGTGACGCCTAAAGGAACGGCGAGCGATCGCTATCAGTTCAACTGGACCCTAGCCTGGCCGCTGATCGTCGTATTTGTGCTAACAGCCCTAAGCCTCTGGGTTAATTTGGGGCACTGCCTCGTTACCATGGCCAACCCAGTCGACCACCTACGAGGAATCGGCATCGGGTGGATTTGGAGCACCTACAACCTCCTGATGTTAGGCATTGCCCTGCTGATTCTGCTGGACGCCCCCCGCCCTAGCCCTTTCGAATGGTTCAACGTGCAGCGCATCGCCCGAGTAAAACTACCTTCTGTAGCCTCATCGCAAACCGAGGCCGCCATTCGCTGGGGCTACACAACCATGATTTCCGAAGTAGGTGCCGAGTTCGCGTTTACCAAACCCGGTAACCTCACCCCCGCAATGCTAGCCTCCCAGCCTGTAGAGCTAGAGCTGGTAGACGAGCAAATCACCCTACCTGGCACCATCACCCAGTTTCAGACCAAAGATGAGCTGCCAACCCTAACGGTCGAGTTTGCGCCCCTCACCCTAGCTCAACAACGCCAGCTAACCGAGCTCCTCTTTTGTCGCCCCGGTCAATGGAAAAACCGCTGCTCCCCGAACGAACTGCAATCCCTCTGGCTCATTATCAAGTCTGTGCTCCGTCCCCGCTTTATCTTCGATCGACGTGTGGAAACGCGGCCTGTGATTGTTAGCAAAGTGTAGGATCGTTCCTCGTTCTTGGCTCCTCGTTGATGTTTGTTAGCTGGTGAAGTTAGGGCGAGGCATTTGGAGCGTAGAGTCTCGGTGTGTGGTGTAAACATGGGCCAAATGCCTCGCCCTTAGGGATTTTGATCCCCCTTATCCCTTTCCCCCCACCCCCTTACCCCATCACTCCCTTACCCCATCACTCCCCTACGCCTCCACCCTCCTACCCCATCACTCTTCTACTCCCAAAAGTCCCCATGGTCATCGTTATTCCCCTAGAAACAACCAACCAGCTGATGCAGACTGCTAAAACCCATCAGCTGGATCTACCCGTGCCCCTCAGCAGTGGCTGTGCCAGCTATCTATCGCCTGAGGAAATGGAGACAATTCTCCAGTTGCTTGTCCCTTTGAGTACGGATGACACAGCTGTTGGGCAACTGGTTACCGACCTGCAAACGTATACCGCGCACCCTAGTCCAGTCACCCCCTGCGATAATTAAGCGCTACTGTAGGAGCGGATTTGGCTACTTACCCAATTACCCACCCACTACCCATCACCCTTCTTCCAACCGCAATCCCCCACTGAGATAAAAGTGATGAATTTGACCCAGTTTGATCTCAAAGTTGTTCCCGGATATGAGTCTTGGCTAGAGGAGCAGATTCGGCAGCTAAGTGTCGAGGCATTGAAAACAAATACATTGACCTGCACAGCTTGTGGCGAAGTAGCCGGGTCTTACATTATCGAGTATGACGGGCAGTCCTTTCGCTTACCCAGTGAGGAAACCTATGTATTCCTCAGTTTCATCGTGGGCAATGCGTGAGACTTAACAAAAACCTGCAATGATGAAACCGGAACTATGACAGGGTTCCGGTTTCCAAAGCAAGTCGTTGGACGCTGACTATGTACGATTGCATCATTGTGGGTGCTGGCCCTGCAGGGAGCAGTGCTGCCTACCATTTGGCTAAACAGGGTCGCTCGGTACTGCTATTAGAAAAGGCGGCGCTGCCTCGCTATAAGCCCTGTACGGGAGCGATCTCACCTAGCGTAGCCCAGTGGTTTGATTTTGACTTTGAGCCCGCGATCGCCCGTCAGATGAGGCGGTTGCGCTACACCTGGAAACTGGAAGACGAAATTGCCTCCGAGTTCGATGTGAGTCAGTCACCCGTTTGGGTAGTAGAACGGAGCGTGTTTGATCATTTTTTGGTGAAACAGGCGATCGCCCAAGGCACACGCCTGAAGGATGATACTGCTGCCATGGGAATCGAATTTCAGCAGAATAGCTGGGTCGTCAGAACCACAATTGGGGAATTTCAGGGTCGCTATCTGATCGCTGCCGATGGTGCTGAAGGACCTTTGTCCCAATGGTTGGGATTCAAGCCCTCTAAGCTCAAGACAGCAGCGACGTTTGAACTCAAAACCGATGTAAAACGTCCTGAAAACGACGCCATGAACTTTGAGTTTGGGCTACTCAAAAGCGGCTGTCTGTGGGGATTTCCTCGGCAGGAGGGATACACTTTGGCGGCTGCCACCTTCTTAGGCAAAAGCCCCGAAAATTATCAGGCTGTGCTGCAGCAGTATGCCGCTACATTTGACGATACAGGTTCCCAAGGACAGATATATACCCATGCCCTGAAACTTTGGGACGGCGATCGCCCCTTACACACCCAAAAAGCCGTCGTCGTGGGCGAAGCTGCCGCGATCGTGGATCCGTTGACGGCAGAAGGTATTCGTCACGGTATGTACAGCGGTGTGAAAGCCGCCGAAGCCATCCACGCAGCCTTGCAGGGCGATGACAACGCACTGGCCGACTATACCCAAACGATGCACGACTGGGGCAGCAACATCCAGTGGGCTCAACGCATTGCCCAAGTCTTCTTTCGCGTTCCCGGAATTGGCTATCGCGTCGGCATCAAACGTCCGTCGGCCACTACACGCATGGGGCAATTGCTGGCAGGCGAAATCCAATACAGCGACATCGCCAACCGCGTCATCAAACGGATGTCTACAGGGTTGATGGGGCGCAAATCGTCGTAGGAACGCATTAATCGCGTCCCTACGACGACGAATCCTCTGCCAATCGCTGCAAAGCATCCCCCGTCACCCGACACAATTCCCATTCCACCTTGAGTTCCGCCCCCATCCGTTGGTAAAACGCGATCGCCGGTTCATTCCAATCCAGTACCATCCATTCCAAACGACCACAGTCTCGCTCTACCGCCAGTTTGCTTAGCGCTCGCAGCAGTGCCTTGCCAATGCCATAGCCCCGGTAGTCTGGCATGACAAACAAATCTTCTAGGTAGATGCCGGGCTTCATCAAAAAGGTTGAGAAGTTATGGAAGAATAGGGCAAATCCTACAGGCTTACCCTCAACCCAAGCCAGGATTGCTTCTGCATGGGGGCGATCGCCGAATAGATGCTGCGCCAAATCTTCAGGGGTACCTGAGACCTCGTGGGAGAGCTTTTCATAATCCGCCAACGCCATTACCAGCTGAAAGAGGGCTGGAACATCTTCAGGCGTCGCGGGGGTGATCGTGATAGCGATCACAGTAGGGTCTAAATTTGGCATAGGACTGGAGGTCGTAGTTATCGCTTTAGCCATTTAGGTTAAGACACCGAGGACCATTCTGATGCTCCGCCCATAAACAAATGGCGTGCCGTCTTTTCCTAGCGGAACTGGCGACGGTTATAAACTCAAATCACTATGCCACATCTCGCTAGCGTTATCTGGAACCTAACCAATAGCGGACACGTCCTTGGCCCCTATGATGCAGCGTTGATAAAGAAGTCTGTATCGAGCAATCCAAGCCCCCATAGACTGCGTACTGAAATCAGGTTGGCTCTTGATTTCAGAAATTCACCGTAACGATGGGGGAATCAGCGTGTTTTGGAAGTTTTTAATTACCATCACCGAAGCTTGGATATTTGGGATGGCTTGCTTTCTCTACTTTCGGTACCTTCCCCCAACAACGATCCTGATTCCAATAATATTTGTCGTTTCTGCCATCACGAGCATTGCGCTCCCCATTGCCTGTACCATTTGGGATGAGCGAGGATTTAGAGTGCCCGGTCTTTTCTGGTTAATCCTGAACACCTCGGGCGCTTATATGGTTGCCAGTGCCGTACTTTCCCCCCAAAATACAATGCCTTGGTTAGGCGCGATCGCTGCGGGCATTATGACCACGGCTTTGATTTCTTTCATTGGATGGAAGCTATCCGAAGACTCTTAGCAAGCCAGATTTCTGAGCGCAGAAACAAGCCACGACTCCTTACGGAAATAGACAAACTACCTTACCTTGCAATTGATCACAGGCAACCCACCCAAATTGACGGCTGTCGCTGCTGGCACTGGCGTTATCACCCTTGAGGTAACAGCGCCCATCCGGCTCCACAAACTGCACTCGTTTAATGATGCATAAACTTGGTTGCTTGGGGTGATAGGCCACAACAATGTCATCGGGTTCTGGCAGCCGTTGTCTGTAGGCAAACGGATCAATCAAGACCTCACATCCGGCAGGCAGCAGCGGCAGCATGGAGGCACCTATCACTCGCAATCGCCGATAGCGACGCACTAACCACAAAAGAATATCCCACAGTCTCGAATGGCATAAGGGCGAGATATTGGGAGTAGTTTGGGGTGAATCCATATATCTAACGCGGCTATGTTTTGCTAGATTTCCTCAGATGTTTGCTGTGCACAATGCAGGTGCAAGAGGCACAAAAAAGAGACGATCGCGGCAAGTTGCGATCGTCTCTTTTGCATCAATCCATAATCGCGTCAGAAACTAGCTAGCGGTGTACCAGCTAACATCACGGTTCTTGGTGGACCAGAAGATACCGTGGATTTTCTCAACGGCAGCCATCAGTTCCTGAGCATGCTGCAGGCTAACTTCTACCTTGGTCGCGGAGCAAAGCTTAGCAGCCTTCCAGAACGTGTCATGCAGATCAGGATACTGTTCCAGATGCTGGGGCTTAAAGTAATCAGTCCACAGGATGAGCAGCTCATCTTTAGTGATTTGCGCTTGCTCTTCCTTGACAGCCACATAGCGAGAAAAGGTGTTCTCGTAAGCAGGGTCACCGGGCTTTGCTTCCAGATCAAGAAGCTTTTTGGTCATGGACAAAACGGCCTCAGCAGCCACGCGCGCGGAAGAGGGATCATAAACGCCACAGGGGCCGTCACAGTGAGCACTCACCGCAGGGGCAGGAAACTGAGCTTGAAACTTAGAAATAAATTGCTTGAGCATGATGCCTCAGTAATGCGTTCTCTAGACGTTCAAAACTTGTCAATGTTGTCCGTTTGGACAGCGGGAGGCAGAGCTACTCACAATATACCTAACCGTAGATAGGAGCATTATTCGCAACTGCCTCGGACGGGACAAACGTTAGCCTCGCCCTCCCATTGAATATTTTTAAAGAGTTAAGGGCAATGCTGCAACAGTCCGACGTAATCTCTATAGTTTGTCCAGATTTTGCCCTAATTCAGCAATCCAGCTGCGCCCTTTTGGAGCGAAGAATAGTACATTTGTAGGAGCAAGACATAATAGTCCTGTTTAGGTAACGGGCTATCTACCCAAGTCAGGAAATCTTGATCGGTAGGCCTTCAGAATCAAACAGGCTAATCAAGAAGGGATGCAGAGGCGATGCGAGCAATTCGCTGGGCAATTTTGCTGGGCATGTTGAGTCTGACCGGATGTGGATTTTGGGCTGATACTGACCTCTTTTCCTCATCCGAAAATGCATCGTTACCTCCGTGTGTAGACGACGACTGCAACTGTAGCGATTTCCGCGATCAGGCCTTAGCACAAACGGTCCTCGTCGCCTTCCCAGATGATCCGTTCGTGCTGGATCGAGACGGCAATGGGACTGCGTGTGAATCGCTTCCCCCCGTTTCGTCTGGGCTAGAAACAGCAACGCTGACCTCCAACAGTCCGCATCTGGCATTGGGCAACCCGAGCAATGCTGCCGCCGAGAATCCCAACAATTTGCTGATCGAGCGATCGCAATATGCCTTGTCCTATAACCGCGATCGCGGCACAGCGAACTGGGCCAGCTGGATGCTGGATGCTGAGTGGCTGGGACAAACGGGGCGCCAAGACGACTTTCGCCAGGATGGCGGGCTACCTTCCGGGTTCTATCAAGTGACGCCGAACGACTATCGCGGCAGTGGGTTTGATCGCGGTCATATTGTGCCATCAGGCGATCGCACCGGCAGTGTTCAGGACAATTCCGCCACGTTTTTGATGACCAACATCCTGCCCCAAGCGCCCGAAAATAATCGAGGACCTTGGCGCGAGCTGGAGGAATACAGCCGCGATTTAGTTTACCAGCTTGGCCTCGAACTCATGGTGATAGCAGGCGGCTATGGCGAACAGACACAGCTAGCTGACGGACGCGTCACAGCTCCCTCCCGTCTCTGGAAAATCATCGTGGTCCTGGAACAGTCTGAACAGGACTTGGCTGCCATGGGGCTCGCAAGTCCCATCATCGCGGTGGATATGCCTAATCAAGACACTATTGCTTCTGACTGGCGACTCTACCAAACCACGCTCGATCGCATTGAACTCGCCACTGGTTACGATTTCCTGTCGGAGTTGCCCCTCGACGTTCAAGAAGAACTAGAGGCTGAACTTGCAACTGTCGATTAGTCTCTCAGAACCCAGGGTTCTGGTAAAAAGTTCCAGACGATATCTCTAACCCGGTAGAAGAACCCTAGGTTCTAAATACTGGGCCACTGCTGCCGGCTCCAGTTACCTGAGGATACTGGAATCCCCTGATATTGCTGAACCCGTTCAAGCAGCATCATATACATCCACGCCTGCCCCAGCGGCTGATGCTCTAGCGAAAAAACAGGTCGCAACTGTCGTAGATAGAGATTCTCAGCCTCCGGCAGAGCGGGATCATAATCTTCAAAATCATCCATATGCGCGATCTCACCCTCATCCTTGAGCTGCAACAGCGCCCCCGTCACGTAGCCCTCACCCAACGTCATGGCTGGATAGCCCATAGGTAGGTGAAAGAGGTGTCCTTGAGCGATCGCGGGGACTGCTTCCACCACATAGGGCTCACAATACTCAGCGTAATATGCCTCCCCCGGCTTCAACGTGCCATAGACAAAAACTTGAATCATCACTAGGGACCAAGGGTTGATTCTTCCAAAATACAGCCTGTGTTGCGATCGCGGCACCGCCTAGGATCGACTCATATCGGGAGTTCTGACTTAGCTATGTCTAAGTCAGAAGCTTTTTACGGAAAACACAGTTTCTCGATGTAGGTAAAGTTGCGAAGACACTGACCCACTTCAAACCTCTAAAACGTGAACTTTGAGCCGATGTCTGACCTTGATTTGATTCAGCAACTTGGTGACTGCTTGGGGCATCCTCTAGAGGAAATCCCTGAAAACCTGATTGAGCAGTATGTTCAGACAGAGTACACACAAAATCCAGCAGATTGGCCATACGCTAATCAGAAATCTATTATTAGAGATTACTATTCCCTTTCAGAGAATGGCATGGTCAGTGGTTTGTTTTTACACCCAGTGACGAGTGAAATACTGTTTAGCTTCCCTCTACATAGGCTCAGACATTTAAAATATTTATCCATACACGATGTGAATCTGCCAGACTTTTCTTTTCTAGGTCAGATGACAGAGCTCAAATCACTG
>JBCBJE010000155.1:0-8722 GCA_038523735.1 Cyanobacteria bacterium J06626_18
CAGAGTTAACGTTCCTGTGGCTATGAATACCCTGCGTCGGTCTCTATTGTTTACAGGGGCTCTATCGCTTTTGATGTTGGCTGGGCTCATCCTGGTTCTGCTGGGTTTGCACCAGGTGGGGCTCATCAACTTTTGGCAATTTCCCCTCAAGCACGTCGCCGTGTTCTTCATATTTGGCAGTGTGGCCTGCTTTTTATCAGCGCTCGTGCTAAGACTCGTCCAGCGATCGCCTAAAGCCCCCCACAGACAGTCGCCAGCCAAATCGCGTCACCGTCGGCGCTGGCTCAGCTTAATCATTGTCGTGACGATCTCCATCAATGGTCCCGCCTACCTGCTGGCCTATCACATGACCCACGTCCACGTTCCAGGAACGATTGGGATTGGTGTGCCTAAACCCAGCCTTACCGCTAAGCCCAGCGATCGCGGTCTTGATTATGTCACTCACCGGATCCCCATCAGCGACTCCGCCTGGTTAGAGGCGTGGCTAGTCCCGACTCCTGCTGCAACCGCCTTAGGCACCGTCGTTCTGTTTCCGGGCAATTTAGGCACCAAAAGCAGTCAACTCATCAGTCCCGCTCAGACCTTCACATCACTTGGCTACGACTGTCTGCTAGTGGATTTTCAAGGCGTTGGCGGCTCGAGCGGTAATACAGTGACCATCGGCATGAAAGAAGCCCAAGATGTGGTGCGATCGCTGACCTATGCGCAGTCAATCGGCCTGTCTTCGCCCACCATTCTCTACGGTGTTTCGATGGGGAGTGCCGCTATATTGAGGGCGATCGCGCTAGAAAACGTCACCCCCGACGCTGTGATTCTAGAACTTCCCTTTGCGCGGATGCTCAACGCCATCAGAAGTCGCCTCCGCCATCACCACATTCCTGCTTTCCCCACGGCTGAGCTACTGTTGTTCTGGGGGAGCGTGCAGCATGGTATCAATGGCTTCGGCCACAATCCTGTTAACTTTGCCAAGTCCGTTAACTGTCCGACGCTCCTAATCCACGGCGAACAGGACAAATGGACCACCGTTGCTGAAATAGAGGCTCTCTTTGCCAATCTGACCGCTTCTAAGCAGCTTGTAATTTCACCTGACGGAGGACATCATCAGCTCATCGGCGTTGATCGTCCTCTATGGGACGCCAGCATAGCCAACCTACTAGGCTCGATGTGACTGAGGCAATTTGCCTATGAACCGCGTTACTGTTCAGACCCTAAAGTCTTACAAAGCTCAGAGAAAGCGGTTTGCCATGCTGACGGCGTATGACTATCCGACCGCTGCCGCTCTTGATAAAGCCGGTATTCCAGTGCTGCTGGTGGGCGATACGTTGGGGATTTTTGTACAGGGCCATGACACCACAATTCCAGTAACCATGAATGCCATGGCGTATCACTGTGAAATCGTCGTGCGGGCTACGCAAAGAGCCTTGGTGGTAGGAGATTTACCCTTTGGTTCTTATGACAGTGTTGAGCAGGGTATCCAGAACGCTGGCCAACTCATCAAAGAAGCTGGCATTCAAGCTGTGAAGCTAGAGGGCCGGCACGACGAGCTAATCAGACGGCTTACCCAGATGGGCATTCCGGTCATGGGACATCTGGGGCTAACCCCGCAAGCGTATCATCAGCTCGGCGGCAACAAAGTCCAAGCCAGGACTAGAGTCGCTGCTGAAATGCTGATTCAAGATGCATTGGCATTGGCCGCTGCTGGTGCGTTCGCGATCGTCTTGGAGGCCATTCCCAGCATCGCGGCCCAGGCCGTGACGGCTGCACTGGGAATCCCCACCATCGGCATTGGTGCTGGTCCTGACTGCGATGGTCAGGTCCTCGTTTCAACCGAAATGTTGGGACTGCACGGCGGGCGATCGCCCCGATTCGTCAAGCGATATGCACAGTTGGAAACGACTATCGCTGAAGCAGCAGAGCGCTTTGCAGAAGAAGTGCAACGGGGCGATTATCCGAGCGCCAGCCAGGCTTACAACTGGGCTCTGAAATAGGCCAAGCAGAATTTATCACTTAAACAAATCACCATTTGTCGGTATGGCTGTTATCTTGTATCCAACAGCCCCCGAACCGTCTGCTAAATATCTATGCATGTGCGAATGACGCCACCCGCTCCTCCGCGAAGCGCGCGTCAGTTTTGACCTAACCATTTTGGTTTGGGCTCATTTTTCGCTATCTTAAACATTCCTAGCTGTCGATCCGCTGGCGTTACCTCCCTATAATCCTATGTCACAGACTGTTACCCCTGGCTCTTCCCTATCTTGTCATCCGCCTGCGGAGCGAATCACTACGGGAATAGCCCTGAAGGGGACAGTTCCAGCCTGTGGTCGGCTTGTGGTATTCACAGGACCCAGTGGGGTGGGTAAGGGGACTTTATTGCGCGAGTTGCGTCAGCGCCACAGCAACCTATACTTGTCAACGTCCGCGACTACGCGAGCACCGCGTCCTGGTGAAGTGGACGGCGAACATTACTATTTTGTAAGTCGCTCCGCTTTTGAAAGCATGATTGGGCAAGGAGAACTGCTGGAGTGGGCGGAATATGCGGGTAATTATTATGGAACGCCCCGTCAGCCGGTCGAAGTTCAGATTGAGCGCGGCAAGCAAGTCATTCTTGAGATTGAGCTCAAGGGCGCCCGCCAGGTTGCCGAAGTTTGGCCCGATGCCCTGAAGCTCTTTATCCTGCCGCCGTCTTATGAAGAACTGGAGCGACGCATTCGCAGCCGGGGCCAGGATGGTGAAGCCGCGATCGCCCGCCGCCTCGAACGAGCCCGCATTGAACTGGCGGCGGCTGATGAGTTTGATATCCAGATCGTGAATGACGACTTCGAGAAGGCGATCTCAGCGCTAGAAGCGGCTCTTTTTTGAGGGCGAAACGGTTATTCGGTGATGATTTCGCGGCTTTTGATCAATGCCTGATGCACTTGTTCAAATCCCGTTCCGCCTTGGCTATTGCGAGCGGCAACGACCTGTTGCGGCGCGATCGCAGCGTAAATATCAGAGGCAAAGGCCGGGTGGAGCGCTTGCCATTCTTCTAACGTCAGGTCTTTGAGTAGTTTATTGGCAGCCAGGCACTGGCGAACAACTTGGCCTACCAGATTGTAGGCTTCGCGAAACGGGACTCCTTTGGCCGCGAGGTAATCGGCCACATCGGTAGCGTTGGAGAAATCGGCTGCGACCGCTGTAGCAAGTCGCTGGGTCCGAAATTCAATGCCTTCGTCGAGCAAGATAGTCATTGCCGTGAGGCAGTCCTGGACTGTCTTGACCGTATCAAACAGGGGTTCTTTGTCTTCTTGCAGATCTTTGTTGTAAGCCAGTGGCAGTCCTTTCATCGTTACCAACAGACTGTGCAGATGTCCGTAAACGCGCCCAGTTTTGCCGCGTACCAGTTCGGGCACATCCGGGTTTTTCTTTTGTGGCATGATGCTTGACCCGGTGGAGCAGCTGTCGTTTAGGGACACAAACCCAAACTCTTCTGAGGCCCAAAGAATGACTTCCTCGGACAGCCGCGAGAGGTGCATCAGGATGAGGCTGGCGGCAGTGGTGAACTCGATCGCAAAATCGCGATCGCTGACCCCATCGAGGCTGTTGCGGTAGATGCGATCGAAGCCCAAAAGTTCAGCCGTATAGGTGCGGTCAATGGGAAATGTGGTGCCCGCTAACGCCCCACAGCCCAGGGGCGAAATATTGACGCGCTGGCGGACATCCCCCAACCGTTCCCAATCGCGCTGAGCCATTTCAAAATAGGCCAGTAGATGATGGGCCAAACTCAGAGGTTGGGCTCGTTGCAAGTGAGTGTAGCCAGGAATGAGGGTTGCCACATGCTGCTCAGCCTGGTTGAGCAAAGCCCGTTGATAGTTCCGTAGGCGGGTTTGGATGGCGTCAATCTGGTCACGTAAGTAAAGCCGCGTATCGGTGCCCACTTGGTCATTGCGAGAGCGGGCCGTGTGCAGCTTTTTGCCGACCTCCCCCACAATCGCTACTAAGCGATGCTCCACCGCAAAGTGGATGTCCTCATCTTCAATCGTCGGCGTGAATCTGCCCTGGCGATATTCCTGACGAATTTGCTCCAGCCCGTTGACCAGCATTTCGCCTTCTTCTTCCGCAATGATGCCCGTTTGAGCCAGCATCCGGGCATGGGCCTGGGAACCTGTCAAGTCGTGCTCGACCAGTTCAATATCAAATGGGATGCTGGCATTGAAGGCTGCGATCGCAGGATGCAGGGCTGACTCAAATCGCTGACTCCAGGCTTTGGGGGCAGAAGAACTCACGCGGCTAACACGCTCCACAAAAAGCTAATACTACCAGAACGTCTAGTGCTTTCTATGGGGCGCGATTATTAAATTGATCACAGCTTATTGATAAGTTGTAATGCCTCTGACGATATAGCCTAGAACCAGGCCGATTAGCAGCGCCCAAAGCTGTCCCGATTCATAAAATCCTCTGAAAGCGCCGCCAATATCGCTCAAAACATCCCCCTCTGACTGGGCAACGACAACAGCCACGTACGACTGGGCAGTTGTGGAAGAATTTGATGTTTTAAGCTCTAACGTGCTAGGAAAAGTGTTCCAGTTATCCAATGGAAACGAGTTAATTGAAGAAGTGGGGACTGCCATTTTTCTGAACTCTGACAAGGGAAACAGTATGCAATGAAGCATACCCCGTTCTGGAAAAGAATTTCATTTTTTTGGAATCGCCAGCGGCCAAGGGGGCGCGACTACACGTGGGCTGCGTTTTGCCATAAAAAAAGCTCCTGGAGCCACGAGTCAGGAGCCGAAAACCTCGAATTGTCTTTCTGCAAGTCCGCTGGCGGCGGCAGCGCAGCGTCAGGCCCAGCGGTTGGGGAGAAGCCACCAAAGGGCGGGGGTTAAGGCTGCAACTGTAGCGGTTAAGGTGAGGCAGACAAGCAAGTCGTGAATTTGGCTAGCAGTCATGGCAGTTACTCCGAAACCCGTTATTTGCGTTAATACAATATTTACCTGTTGGCCTTAATTTAGCGGTGATGTGGAGTTGCTGAGCCCGTGATGATTCGGGCTTTTTAGGGTGACAGTAATGGCTTGCCAGGGTGACAGTGAAATCCAGATGAGGTGACACGAGATCGCTCAAGCTGTGATTTAACGCATACCAGGTCACGCTTCAGGAATGCTGACCTCCAAGATGCATCTAAGGCTCTGGGAAAATCCGTTGTGGCAAGATGCTGCTCTCTACGTATAATTCAAATGAACTGAAGTAAATCCTACGTGAAGCACGGAAGGGCCGGTGTTCTAACCGCGATCGCTCCTGAAACTTTTTTGAAGGCGATCGCTGAATGTAGAGTTTAGCTGTAATAATGAGCGCTATCCATAGCGGTTTTGCTTCTGCCCCATGACGACTCCTCGCCTCCACCCCGACACGATTGCCGCTGTTCGCGATCGCGCTGATATTGTCGACGTTGTTTCGGAGCGAGTCGTGCTGAAGAAGCAGGGCAAGGACTTCGTCGGGTTATGCCCGTTTCATGAGGACAAATCTCCCAGTTTTAGCGTCAGTCCCAGCAAGCAGTTCTACTACTGCTTTTCCTGTGGCGCGGGAGGCAATGCGTTCAAGTTCATGATGGAGCTGGATAAGCGATCGTTTGCCGATGTCGTGCTGGAGCTGGCTAAGCGTTATCAGGTGCCGGTCCAAACCCTAGAGCCTGCTCAACGTCAAGAGCTGCAGCGGCAACTCACACTCCGGGAACAGCTCTTCGAGATTTTAGCGATTACCACCAGCTTCTTTGAACATGCTCTGCGGCGACCCGATGGCGCAGCGGCACTCACCTATCTGAAGGAGCAGCGTGGCCTGAGCGATGAAACGATTCAGCAGTTCCATCTGGGCTATGCTCCCGGCGGCTGGCAGACCCTTTACGGCTACCTAGTCGACCAGAAACGCTATCCGGTAGCCCTCGTTGAGCAGGCGGGGCTAATTGTGCCTCGCACCAGCGGTAGCGGCCACTACGATCGCTTTCGCAATCGGTTGATGATTCCTATCGACGATGCGCGCGGGCGGGTAATTGGGTTTGGGGGACGCGCCCTAGCCGATGACGATAAGCCCAAGTACCTCAACTCCCCTGACACCGAACTCTTTGACAAAGGACAAACGCTCTTTGGCCTTGATAAAGCTCGCAGCGCCATTGCTAAGGCTGATCGTGCGGTGGTGGTAGAAGGCTATTTTGATGTGATTGCGCTTCATGCGGTCGGTATCGCCAACACCGTTGCGGCCCTGGGGACTGCCCTCAACGCGACTCAGGTACGACAGCTCTTACGCTACACCGAGTCCAAACAAATTATCCTCAACTTCGATGCTGATGCGGCTGGCGTCAACGCCGCTCAGCGGGCTATTGGGGAAGTGGAGGCCATGGCCTATCGTGGCGATGCCCAGCTACGAATTCTCAACATTCCCGATGGCAAGGACCCGGATGAGTACCTCCGCAGACATCCGGTCGAAGCTTACCAGTCGCTCTTGGAGGCCGCCCCCCTTTGGCTCGACTGGCAAATTCAACAGCTGGTTCAAGGGCGCGACCTCCAGCAAGCCGACCAGTTTCAACAAACGTCTCAGCAAATTGTGGCGCTCTTGAGCGAAATCGCCAACGCCGATACGCGCACTCACTATGTTCGCCAGTGTGCTGAACTCTTCAGCCACGGTGACGCCCGTCTGATCCCTCTCATGGCTGAGAACCTGATGGTGCAGGTGCGACGGCAGCGGCGATCGCCCCAGGGTCAGCCTGCCCGTCCGAGTCTCATATTTACCCAAACCAGCACGCTCGAGGCCGCTGAAGCTGCCCTGTTGCGCATCTTTATTCATGACCCTGATCATCGCGCTGCCGTGCTAGAAACCCTCGAAAACCGCGACCTGCAATTCAGCTATTCCCATCATCGTGCCCTCTGGCAGACCCTCCGCACCTATACACGAACCGAACACCCTGCCCCGGCTCCTGACTTAGTGGCCTGGCTCCGCGATCGTGCGGCTGAAACCCTAGCCCTGGCACACACCCAACATCTCTTTTACTTAGACGAAAAGAGCCACCGCGACGTCTCGCGGGCCCCTTTAGTTATCCGTGCCGCTGCCGCCTGTATCGAACAAGCTCTCTGCGAAAAACGCTACCGCCATTTTCTTCAACTCTGGAGTGACGGCGACTGTACTCAAAGTCCCGAACAGCAGACCCGCTACCAAACCCAAATCTACGCTGAGAAAAAACGCATCTCAGAACTTGAGAAAGAACGGCAGACAACCTTTGAGGATCTAGCGCAACTTCCGTGGGTCGGGGAGTGGGGGTGAGAGGGTCGGGGAGATGGGGGAATGGGGGATGAGTAGAGGGTAGAGGGTCGTTGGTGGGTAATGGGTAATGGGTAGTTGGTTATTGGTTATATACCTCTCACTTCTACTCTTCTCCCTATTTTTCCAATTTATGGTTACTTACGATGGTTGGGGTCAGATTGTGAGTGAAAGAAAGTAGGATTTCCTAAGGTGCGATCGCCTGAACCTGCTCCTGCAGTTAACCATTTCCTCATCCAATTTCTACTCCCCTTTTCACCTTTCCCTATTAATCCATCACCCACTGCCCGTTGCCCTCCACCCCATCACTCCCCCACGCCCTGACCCTTCTACCCACCTACTTCTTCCAAGCCCATGACACAGTCTGCTAAAAAACAGTTAGGCGATCGCGGTGAAGCGTTGGTGGCTGCATGGCTACAGCAGGAAGGTTGGAAGATTGTTGCGCAGCAGTGGCACTGTCGCTGGGGTGAGCTGGATATTGTGGCGTATCATCCGCTGCCTCAGTTGTGTTTAGCTTTTGTCGAGGTGAAGACGCGCCGCCGTGACAGCCTAGACGGTGAGGGACGTTTGGCAATTACGCGGCAAAAGCAACGGAAACTCTGGCGCAGCGCCGAAGTTTTTCTCAGCCAGCATCCTCACTACAGCGAATTTCCCTGCCGCTTTGATGTTGCCCTAGTTGCCCGCGATGTGCCGGCTCATCGGCCTGTTTTGTTGAGGTATGAAGGGGGGACTCAGGCTTCCTTAGCTCTGATTGAGTACATGACGGATGCGTTTCGGTTAGGGTGATTGGTTGGTTACTGGTTACCCGCTACTCATTCACCCTTCTATTCTGCAAAAATCAACCGAGGTAACCAGCTGAGGCCCAGCCCTATCAATGGCAGGAGGGTAAGTGTTAGAAATGCCCAGCGATCGCCTAGATCGTCAATCAAGGTGTCGATGCGGACAAGGATAGCGGTGGCAACGAGCACAACAACATAAGCAAAAGCTCGAAATTGAACCACAGCAACGACCGCTAGGGACGCAAACAGTAGCACCATGATGGAATAGCCAGCATCGGACTGAAAGCCCAACAACGCAAACTTACGGATGGGTGTCCACACAAAAGTCAGGATGCTGGCCTTAACGAGGACAAAAATCAGTGTGGTAATCCAGATAGCTTGTCCTGCATAGCTATCTTGGAGCAGTTGTCCAAAGGTAGCGTAGGCCACCACAAATAGTCCCCACGATAGCCAGCGACTCTTCATTACGCGTACTCCAACCTTCACTTCCAACGCTATCAAGGGATGGGTTGCTGTAGATTAAGATTTTTACAGGTTGGTCGAGATTGCCTGTACTGGACAGGTCGGAATGCACTGTTCACAGACGATGCAACGCGATCGCGCAAAGGTGAGCTGAAAGGTTTCGGGGTCAAGCCCTAGGGCTTCTGAAGGACAAACCCCGG
>JBCBJE010000156.1:0-8702 GCA_038523735.1 Cyanobacteria bacterium J06626_18
AGACCCAAAGTTGACTTCAAGGATAACGGAATATCAAGGCTCCCGGTACTCTTGCGTCCTCAGCCTTGGTCGCCGGTGGTTGCCTCTGCAGCTGCAGGCCCTCAGCCCCTGAGAGCGATGAACTGGCACATATCGCACAACTGCTTATTTCCGCAAGCGGAACTTCATTTGCTATCGCCTTGAGGCTGTGACGTTCACCAGGACATGTGGCTATGGATGCCGAAAACCAAATTATTGAAGTCGCTCGCGACCTCGTTCGCGCTCACAGGCGAGAACTGCCACTTGCCCCCTTTCTTTCAGCCCTGGAGAATGCGCTGCTCCAACTTGGTGAAGGCGAATTCGACGAATGGTGCATGGAAGTGGATCGTATTGTGGCAGTTTGCATGGGCGATCGCGAAATCAATGAGATGCATCGGATCGAGTGGGACTACAGCGCTCACTTCTATCAGAATTTGACGCGCCAGGAGGGAGCCGATCAACTTTATGCGTTCCTGAACCAGGACGCGCATCCTGAAACGATTCCACAATAGTACAGGTCGTTTCGAGTGGCTTGCGCCTAGCCGGATTGCCCTCATAAGGAATCCAGCGATGGCAATCCCTACAGCTGCATGGCTCGACCAAGAACGCATCGAGCAGGCCGAAGCTGCCTACTGCGAGTGGGCCACTTGGGGCGCTGAAGATGCGGTCTCTGGAGAACGGCCCTGCTCGACTAACGATGCATATTTGTCTGGCTACGTTCAGGCAATCAAAGCGCTGCCCCTGAATAAGGACGGTAAGATCGTACGAAACATTTGTTCTACTGCCTCTCATTTCAGCTTCGACGAATTCTAAACAATGGCTAACGCCTAGCAGGAATGACTATCTGACAAGGAGAAATCCATCATGTTCAACGCAACACAACTCATCGGCAACCTCGGCGCAGACCCTGAAGGCAGATCCTTTGAGTCGGGCTCCCAAGTCTCGCGATTCACGCTTTACGTCAACGAGAAATTCAATAAAGACGGCCAAACCGAGGAACGCACGCACCGCTTTCCCGTGGAGGTTTGGGGCCGGACAGCCGAGTTCGTCAATAACTACCTTCACAAAGGTAGCCGGGTTGCCGTCCAGGGTTCGCTGGCCGAAAATACCTGGACTGATGGGGATGGCCAGAATCACAGCCGCGTGATTATCAAAGCCAGCCGCATCGAAAACCTCACCCCCAAGAAGGCCGAGGTTCCAGAAGACGAAGAGTTTTAAGAAGTTCTCCTTGCTCTCAACTTAGCCGTTGAGGGTGAGGGAACTATTTTTTGGACAATATGAGCTGCCGCTCTGAGGCAACAGCCCTTAGAGAAGGAAGCTCATCATGCTTAATTATTGTCGTTACGCCCGGTTTACGGTGATTGCCTACACTGGGAAGAACCTGCCGATACGCCCCACCCTGAACTACTTCGAGTGGAATGCCCCCGAGCCTAAGCCGCCTCATGGCATTGTTGACGAAGAAATCAGCGATGGCTACCACAGGCATCAAGTCATCAGTTATGCCTGCAAGCTCCAGCCCTGCGTGACTCGCGATCGCGACTTGGCGCTCTCCGTTTAACCTCAATGCTTCCCTGCTCTCAACTCCGGTTGGGGCAGGAAAATTTTTAACCCTAGAGGGGAAGTCCTCCAGGGCTAAACACAGTGTTAATTAGACAGGCTTCTGCAATACAAGCAACCATGTGGCGATAGTGCAACCGCTAGACTTAAATGCTTCGCGATGATTAGCTTGCTCACAGATTACCTCTGGAACAGTCTCCAACCACTCGCGGAACTCCCTGGCCTTCTTCTTGGAGGAGAAAGAGTAGGACGCACTCATGATCGTGGCGAGCCGTCCGCCAGGGGCTAGGTCTTTCCACATTTTGTAAACGAAGTCGATATCCTCAAGCTGCTCGAACGGAGGGTTCGCGGCAATCTTAGTCGGGCGCTCATCTCCTTCTGGGTGCCACTCGAAGTAGTCTCGACAAGTGGGCTCAAATCCTGCTAACCGCAGAATCTGGTTCAGATCCGCATTGATTTCGCAGCACTGAATCTGCTGGAGATGTGGGTATTGCAAGCGTACTTGCCCCAGAATCGCCCCATCACCCGCTGCTGGGTCGAGAACGCGATCGCCGTCCTCTAAACAGAGCCAGTCAATCAACTCATCCGCCAAATCAGGTGGAGTGGGCACGAAGCCCGGTATCTTCTGAAGACGCACTTCGCCACGCAAACGTAGCAGCTCTTCTGCATCCCAATCGATGCAGCCGGATTCTTCGACGACGCTGTGTAGTTGCTGCACCAGGTCTACCATCTCGCTGGGGTCAGCAAGGGACAGATCCAAGTACAGTTCACCCAGGAGCGATTCAAGGCGGATGCACTCGGCGGCTATCTCCTCTGATGTCCACTGGGCCTTGCATTGCAAATCGCGCTGGCGGATTGTTTCCGGTGCAAGCTCGAAGCGACTAGCAACGCTGATTAGGTCTTCGACCTGGGAAACTTTAGTCAGTGCCGTTAGCGGGTATTTCAGGGTATTGGCCTCTAAGTCACTGGCTAAGGTCGTGAGCACCGTTTGCAGACAGAGCATCTTGCGCCCATCTTCACGGGCAGACATCGCCTGCCCCAACTTTCGCCAGGTGCCCATATCGCGCGGGGCGAGCTTCGACCCTACTTTGCTCGCAAGCGTATCAGCCTTTTTGCGGAAGCGAGCGGCTATTTTTTGTTGAGTTGTAGCAGTTTTGGTTCGTGTTGCCACCATGGTTTTTCCTCATGAGGGTGTGATGCGGCCATAAACCGCAAACCCTCATCGCGGCAGCGATGGACGTATGAGGAAAAGTCATTTACCGGCTGCATTCAGCACTCCTTTGTCAGAAAGGGGCGATTTCAGGTTCGCTGTCCGACTTCAGATGAGATGCGCTACACTTTGGACCGAAATTAGTACAAAAGAACTATTTATATCTCTGGCAGTCGCTAGGGGAGAGTTCTAGGCTTACGCCTCGCATGAATGCACTCAAGCAAGGTTTGCATCATGCAAAATTCACTGTTCGATCCCGCCTTCCAGCCTGACGCAATGCCGCCTCTCGTCCAGGCCATGATGGAGCATGGTGCCGATCTTGCTGCCTCTGTATCGGGTGGCAAAGACTCTGATGCCATGCTCCGATATTTGGCTAAACTGCACCGAGCGCAAGACTGGAGGGGTAATCTATTTGCCCTGTTCTGCGATTTGGGCCGAATCGAATGGGCAGGGGTGACAGAACACCTTCAGCGCATCTGTAGCGAGGTCGATGTGCCGCTGGTCAAGCTCCATCCTAAACGGAGCATGGTGGACGAGTGGCAGCATCGCTATGAAACCATCCTCGCCAAGCAGGAAGATAACCCCTTCTGGAGTAGCGCCAGCGCCCGATATTGCACGGATCACGAGAAAACTCAAACAGCCAACAAGTTCTTTCGCAGCAGCACCATTGCTGAAAAACCGTTCTGGTCCTCGTCATCCTCAAGATTTTGCACAAAGCATGAGAAAGTTCAAACGGCTGACAAGCGCCTTCGGCAGTACGACTTTGTTGTCTGTGCCGTGGGTCTTCGTGCTGAAGAATCGTCGGCGCGAGCCAAGAAACCTCGCTATCAGGTTAGAGACGATATCTCAGGAACCTGGTACAAAACACCGAAGCATTGCAAGACGGCTGAGGATAAAGAAGCCTGGGCGGAGGAAGCGTTTCAGCTTTGGCTAGACTCTGGCCGCAAAGGACGATTTGCCCTCACCTGGCATCCGATTCATGATTGGACTCTCGAAGAAGTCTGGCGCTATAACGGCACTTCCTCTAGAGATGTGGCCCGACGCACAGCTCTCTATCGAGCAGGCAAAATTGTGCAAGCGATCGCTGGGTTTCCCTGCCATTGGGCTTATGCGATCGGCAACACTCGTTTGTCATGCGCTTTATGTGTCCTGGCGAACACCAACGACATCCTGAATGGAGCTAAACATAACCCCTGGATATGGGCAGAGCTGGCACTGATGGAGACCGTTGGCGGCTGGGGATTCCAGCAGGGTCGTTGGCTGGCATCGCTCACCGCAGAAGTTCTGCAGCTCTCGTTTAAGAAGCGCGATCGCCTGCATCAAGTGCTTCTTGACTTGGATTTGATGGAGCGCTGGAAGCCGGGATTCTCTGCTTGTCTACTCCGGTGCTGCCCCCCAGAGCAGTTACTGTTCTCGACCCATGAGGCATTCCTGGGACTGGCAGCGGCGATCGACCAATACTGGACAGCCACAACCGCTAAGGCGTCATAGATAGGCTTCCTGTTGATGCAGGAATTTTTTTGTGCCGATTTATCGAACAATCCATATCGGGATATCCCAAACCTTTTGGCCGAGCCAGACTTTTTGTAATCGCCGATTACGACAGCGGCAGACAACACTTCGCTTCTGTTGAAACCGACACCTGCCAACTTTTTGCATCAACCTTTCTTGCGAAATAGATTCAGAGCTAATTATAGGTATCCGTTCTGCATGGGATGTCAGTGTCATCATCTCATCAGGCATGAATTCCTGCATCAGAGCGGCCTTATCATCAAGCCTCTCGCACATCTTGATGAATAGCTCGCAAATCTTTTGAATCTCAAATTCTCGTCGCGCAGAATTGTTGTTGCCGCGATTATGGTCGCCTGACATGGCAATCTCCTCACAAGTTTTTGCCCCTATCCAGTCTGAACTTCAGCACTCATTTAAGACGGCGTATAGTCACTATTCTTTGCAAAATATTTCCAGGCTGAAAAAGATGGAGGCAAAATAGGTTTACAGCTTGATTCGAGAGAAACCTTATGCCAACGCCCCAAGAACCCACAGACCGAGAACTGTATCTAGCCCAACTCAATACCAGCGATGAAGATCTCGAAGCACTTCTGTCAGGAGGGGCTGACGTTGATGACTTGATTACTTCTGGAGCTGTGGAAATCGAGACAGAAGGAGCGGGTTGGCAGGTTGAGGGTGAATCTTCTGACTGGGAAGAACCCAAAGTTTACACCGCAGAGGAAGCGCGAGCTGAGATGCAAGCTACACAGGAGTGGTGGGCTGCTAACGGATTCATATAACTTCCATTCGATTGGCTGAGTAAACATGGTCAGCTTTCAAATCGGCCAAATTGACGTCAAGACTGGCTCGGACCTCTACGAGTCCAGTGGCGGTGTGCAGCAACGCCAATTCAAAGAGGTTGAGCACTCTTACCTAGAGCATTGGCTCCACACCCATCAGATCAACGCCCAGTTCTTCACGGGCAAATTCTACGACCAGGTGAATGATGCCGACCGACAACGCCTCGAAGCGGACGGCAAGGTGCTGGTCTTCACCAACGGCAAAAACGGGTATTTTACCGACCCAGACACCGCCCAGTTAATGATCGAAGGAGATGCTGAACGGGGCATTGCCCCTCTCTATGCCAACGACATCAACTCACCTCACAACACTGTCGCCTACGGCAGTCTGCTGGCTTCGGATGGCATGGCCTCAACCACTGTCGAGAGCGCTCGGATTCTGGTCATCGATGACGAGCAGCGATCGCACGGCAGTGAGCCGCTGCTAGACAAACAAGGTCAACCCATCTCCCCAGCGCAACTCGAAAAGCTTTACGACAAAATGGGCGATGGCACGATGCTCGTCACGCCGTCCACCATGCGTGACCTGGTAACCCCCGAAGAGCGAGAGAATCTAACGATTAAAGCCTTCCAGAAGCAGGCGGTTAGCCGTGACCTGACGGCGATCGCGGATGAGTTATCCCAAATGGACACGGCGATGACGACCGTCGAGAGGCAAGTCGAGGCCCTAGCGAATCGCACCGTCACCCAGTTTCGAGCCGCCACCCCCAACCTCCCCGGCATGATTAAGGGCACGATGGGGGCCAGCCGTTGGTGTGAGCGTCTGGGCGTCGATGCCATCATTTCCACCAATGACATCAAAGGTGACGATGGCCGGTTATCGACTCCCGGTATCCAAGCAGTGTCGCAGCTCTGGGTTAATCGCAAGTCCGATGGTCAGTATGGTCAGCAAGCAGTGGGGCCACAGGTCAAGGGCTGCATTCCCGAAGCCACTTTACGCGAATTCAACCCACGCATCGAGGCCCAGGCCCAAGAACTCGCAGCAGTGGCCGGTGACCCGATTCCACTCAAAGACTATTACCTGCAGCAAAAAGAGCGCCAGCGTGACCGTCCCCAAACCGCCGATGAGCAGGCAGAGGCTCCTCAAGCACAGCGTTCCGAATGGCTCTATGACACCCTCAAAGCTGATAAGTTCAACCAGTTTGTGGGCTTTAGCAAAGTCAACAAAGGACTCGAACGTCACCTCAAGGGCCAGTGGCAGGACAACGCGCTTAGGGGCATCCATGTACCTTCAGCGATGGCCCAGCACCATTCCCAGCTCAAGCCTTGGGAAGTCTGCAACAAGGATTTGCCCCATGGATCAATCGTGGCCTACTACCGCTCGCCCTTTCCGAACGTCGGCGCTGCCGCGATCGCCATCAACAACACGGACATCATTCAGCAACAGGATAGGGAGGCTTTCAGTAAGAACGGTGTGGCGTATCTTTCGCCCTGGACCGCCAAACACATTGCGATTACTGACTTTGACCGGGATGCCAATGGCTATTTCGAGGGCTATCAAGCGACGGTTCCTGATCTCCCGCATCAGCTCCGGCAACAGCTAGCGTCCGTAGAGGAACTGCCACCCGCTCAACAATACGAAACCGGTCGCGCCGCGATCGCCCAGCTCATTCAAAGCCAAGAACAGGGGCAAGAAAACCGTATCACTCCCACTGAGTACCCTCTGGCCGTCAAAGAGTTCGTGGAGAAAAATGCCCCTGACCAAAAACCTCCCGATATCGTCAAGCAGAAGAAGGTGAAGCATCCCTGGCAGGAAGGCGAATCCCATGCGGCTGCGACCTGGAGAGCGTGGGCTATCACCGCCGACAACCCCACCGGGAAAGTGGCAAACGCTGGGATGACGTTGCAGTCTCTCGCCCTGGAGATGACCCATACGCCACAGGCACAGCAGGAAGCATTGTTAAAACAGGTTGCTACTCACTTTGCTAAACAGCTAAAGCAAGCGAGCGCAGGCAAGCTGTCAATCCCGGATGACGACTGGCTTCAATCGCAAGGCTTCCCTCGATATCAGTTCAGGGCGCGTATGGAGAAAATTGCCAATACTCAAGCAGTACTACCAGCACTCTCAGACCCTCAAGAGCGAAAACAGCATGTTGAGCAGGGACTGCAAGCTACCGCCAAACTCCTCTCCGACGCGGTAAACGGCCCTAACGCGGTCAACCTACAAACCGCTGTAGACACGGCCAAAAGCTCCCGAGGGATTGATGACTCGACCCACGCCTTTGTGAGAGCCCTCGCCTACAAAGATCACGAACTTAGACAACACCAAAAAGACCCCAACAACTACGTCAATGGCCGGTTGATGCCCACCAACACTCAGGAACCCATCGGCTGGGGCGTCGAAGCGGTCAATGCCGTCTACAAAGATGTTCACTTACCTGAACTCAGAAATGAAGCCTTCCGTGACCTCTTCCCCAAAACCGCCACCCCCGGTCAAGAGGGCGAAGCGCTGGGCATTGCTCGCACTTACAACGAGCGGATTGCAAACTACCAAGCGGCCAAGACGCGCTTGCGGGAGAATCGCCCTGAAGACCAACAGCCAACCCTCCAGGTGACATCTCCCAGTGGTCGCCAGCTGACGATTCAAACCCTGAAAGACCCTGAGGGCGTCCTCCCGATTTGGCGGGCTCATGGACAGCAGCCAGATTGGGAAATAGCCGTCAAACGGAATCCTCAAGCCCAGTCAGAAGCCACTCAGTTCTCAGCCGCTCTCAGCTTCACCGATACCAACGGTGATCGCCGCACTGAGGCCCTCGGGCATGTAGCTCCCGAGTCGGCAACCGAGCATCACCTGGCCCAGCGCCTCCAGCAGCTCCCTAACCAGACTCTAACCATTCAGAATCCTCACGCCCAGATTCAGGCTCCTTATGCTCAGCAAAATGATGCAGACGAAATACTAATCCGAGCTACCAGCGCGGTCGAGCGCTCCATCGCTCATATCCCTAAGGAAGAACGCCCTGCCTACCTCTCCGCACTGTGGCGGCAAAGCGAAGGGATGGGGTTAGCACTCAAGCATTTCGCGCCCGAAATCAGCGATCGCCTGCAGACTGTCCCCGAGATCACGCTCACCGGAATGCAGCAGAGCATCAACGAAGTGGGGGCGATCGCACCGGGAGACTATACCGTTCGCTTCAGCGAGTACAGCTACCAGAAAGCGGGTCAAACCAAGACGACGGCTTCTGTCGCGATTGTGGCCGACGATGGCAGCGAGCAACAGTTTGGAGCCATCTCAGCGCGGAGTGTTCATCTGCCATTGGGCACCACCGTGAAAGCCCACTTGGAGATTAATGAGTCGGGAAAATCGGCTCAGATGCGCGTGCTTGACCTAGCCGAGACTGAAGGCGTTGCTCCAGCCACCGCTTCAGCTCAGATGCTGCCGTTCCCTGCATCCGCAGAACAGCCCAAAGCTGCCGAAACTCCAGCAATCTATGATGCCAGCGACCCGCACCAAACTTATGCCCCCTCCCGACAAGAACTCCGGCAATGGTGCGCGGTGGCGATCGCGAACGATGACAAACCCCTCACGGATAAAATCATCGCCAAGGGCCAACAGCTCAATACGCTCT
>JBCBJE010000157.1:0-8695 GCA_038523735.1 Cyanobacteria bacterium J06626_18
GCTTGAGTATGCGTTTACCCAGTGTACAGACTGATACAATTTGACCAATCAGACAAAGCGTCATATCAGAGTAGGGGATGGGGACTATCCGATATGGTACAGGCCAAACCAGTTAGCCCAATGAGCTTTGAAGCTTTCCTAGAGTGGTATCCAGACGATGGTCGCCAATATGAACTAATTCAAGGAGCTGTTGTTGAAATGCGACCCACCGGCCCCCACGAAGACGTGGGTGGGTTTTTGACTGCGGAGCTCAACTTTGAAATCCGGCGTAGCCATCTACCTTACTCTATCCCTCGCACCTGCGTAGTGAAGCCACAGACCGACGGCTCAGGTTATCTTCCAGATATCGTGGTGCTGAATCGCCAGAAGCTTAGTAACGAGCCCCTCTGGTCCACTGCGTCAGTGGTTCAGCACGGGGAGACCGCAGCACTTGTGATCGAAATTGTCAGCACCAATTGGCGAGACGATTACGGCCATAAGTTCGTCGAATACGAAGCAATGGGCATCGCTGAGTACTGGATGGTTGATTTTAGAGCCTTGGGTGCTGTTCGCCACATTGGTAAGCCAAAGCAGCCAACAATTACTATCTGTCAGCTCGAAGGCGAAGAATATCAGATACGGCGCTTTATCACGGGGGATCAGCTGGTCTCCGGCATCTTTCCCGAACTCAATCTATCGGCAGACGCTGTTTTTGCAGCGGCAGGCTGAACAGGAGAGAGTGGAAAAAAGCGGGGAAAAGCACAATTTTACGGAAAATGTCAGGACTGGGTAGCCAAATTGGAGCATATCGTTCTCAATCCAGCCTCTCCTCCTGTTTGCGCTCAAGCGGCTAGAAACAGGACCTCCAGCTCCTTCACGCTAGTGATGAATCGTGCCCTGCGATCGCTTAGGCACACGAATGCTGCCATACGAGATCGCGGCCGCAAAAAGTTACTCACTTCATCGACGGCTCAGCAGAATCTTTGGGCCGCTTCAAACGCGCCGAATCCAAGGGTGGGATAAGGGGTTTCGCGAGTAGCGGTACAGAAATGCATGCTAAGCAACTAACATTTCTGTAACCTTATGGTTATCTCTGCATCTGCACCCGCCGCATAGTCCTATGCGTAAACCTCACCTGCTTGGGCATAGACTATATCTTCTCGGTGAGTGTCTAAGACTCTTCCGTGCTAGAAGTGGCAGAGGATGCGTTTGCGCTGAGCCCACCCCCAAAACGGTATTACTCTAAAGAAAGAATTTATATCAGGGGATGACCATGACTATGATCGCGCCCACCGTTGCCACTCTCATCATGGTGACCCGCTTTCCTCGGCCCGGACACACGAAAACTCGACTGATTCCGGTGTTGGGGGCCGCCGGGGCCGCTCAGTTGCAGCGCTGTATGACTGAACTGCTGGTAGAGCGGTTACACGCCATTTGCGATCGCGCCTCCCTGACGTTTGAAGTCCATTTCGCGGATGGTTCGTTCGCCCAGATGTGCCATTGGTTGGGCCATGAGCTGACATTGAAGCCGCAGAGCGCCGGGAATCTGGGGAAAAGGCTGCAGGGAGCGTTTCAGCAAGGATTTCAGGAGAGGGGACACCCGATCTTGATGGTTGGGAGTGACTGCCCAGATTTAGACGAAGGGCACGTTACCCAAGCCCTGGCGGCACTCAATGATGATCATGATGTGGTGCTTGGTCCCGCTGAAGATGGCGGCTACTACTTGATTGGTCTGAAGCAGCCTCACCCCCGTTTGTTTGAAAACATTAGCTGGGGGCAAAGTTGCGTCTTGGCTGAGACGATCGCGATCGCGGCTTTTCAGGGACTCTCAGTGACCCTGCTCGATCCGCTTTGTGACATTGACCGTCCCGAAGATTTACCGCTTTGGCAGGCTCACTCTGGCGATGCCAACAACATGCCCCAGGTGTGATTGTAAGGGTGTACTGTCTGGGTCGGCTCGCCGTCAACTACCAACGGTTGACCTTGGTTGTGCCATTCAAAAATGGAGCCTGCCAAGTTCATCACGTGGGCATAGCCAGCGGCCTGTAGCTGCTGGGCCAATCGAGCGGAGCGATAGCCCACCGAGCAATACACCACGATCGTCGCATCGCGACTCACCCCCGACTGTTGCACGGCGGCTAAGGTCGGCCAATGATACGCTCCGGGCAGATGGCTGACGGCGTACTCTTCCGGCTGGCGGGCATCAATCAGAATCGGCGGCGGCAAGTCGCTCGCCCACCAACCAGCCAACTCACCCGTCGAAATCCCCTCAACGGTCGAAAATTTTTGCCGAATGAGCCGTTTCACGGCGGCCCAGGCCAGGGTACGAATTGGATTAAAGCCCTTAAACACAGAAAATGCCTTTAGCGTTGTTGCACGAGAATCAAGCCTAATGCCTGACTTCGCCCCCTGGGATTCCATGCTAAAGCGTTATGTCAATGACTGTGGTCAGGTGAATTATGCGGCCTGGCAGTCAGAGTCTTATCTGGAATTGAACACGTGGCTCGAATCGCTGCACTCCACTGACCTCAGCACCTTAGGGCGCGATGAGGCGATCGCGCTGCTCATCAACCTCTACAATGCTTTGACCATTCGCCAGGTGCTCCAAAAATATCCCATCGCGTCCATTCGACCGACCTTCCTGAGCATTCCGAACTGGCTGGCCTTTCTCCGATTTTTCACCCAATCGGTGTATCGCCTAGGAGACCAATCATTGAGCCTCAACGGCATCGAACACGGCCTGCTGCGGGAGCAATTTCAAGAACCACGCATTCACTTCGCCTTGGTCTGTGCGTCGGTGGGGTGTCCGCTGCTGCGAAACGAAGCCTATGAGCCAGCGCAGTTAGACGAGCAACTCACCGCCGATGCCCGCCGCTTTATTCGCAATGACGATAAGGTGCGTTACGACGAGGCTCAGCAAGTGCTGTACGGCAGCAAAATTTTCCAGTGGTACAAAACGGACTTCTTGGCCGTCGCCGATTCGATTTCTGACTATATCGGCCAATATCGCCCTGACTTGAATCTGCCCGATCGTGTCACAGTCAAATTTTTGCCCTACAGTTGGGCACTTAATCAGCGGACGTCTTCATAAAATTGCTTCAGCCAGGTAGCTGAAACGCCCACGGCCCACAGCGACCCAATGGCCAAATAAATAAAATTGGCTTTGAGGGTGCCCCATTGGGCCACGCGGCGATCGGAGCTTTGCACCACGCGATTAAGCTGACGAATGCGGCCTAGCTGCGACAACCGTAGACAGAGATCCGCATCTTCCATGATGGGCAGGGTGACATCAAAGCCCCCGCAGGCCCAAAAATCTTGGCGGCGGCAAAAGATCACCTGATCGCCAAACAGCACCCGCAACCCATCTCGGAAAAAGCGATAGGGCCGAAAGAGCAGTGGGGCGTAATAGGTTTTCAGTGCGTTGTGCAGCGTGACGCCCCAGCAAGTGGTCTGCGCGCCCGCCATCACAGAGATAAAACCGCCTCCCGCGATCGCCGGATTCGCCAAGGTCTGACGCACCACCGTCACCAGATCATCGGGCACCAGGGTGTCGCCGTGGACGAAACAGAGAATTTCTCCCGTCGCCACTTCGGCTCCCACATTCATCTGTGCGGCCCGCCCTCGCTGGAGAGCGGTGATGACCGTGGCCTGGTGCTGGGTGGCGATCTCAACGGTGGCATCGGTACTGCCCCCATCCACCACTATGATTTCGTGGGCAGGCGGATCGAGCAGTTGCAAGCATCGCAGGGTGCGCCCCAGGCTGCTCGCTTCGTTGAAGACGGGGATAATGATCGAAACCTCAGGCACTACTCAAATGGAGCGCAACAATCTCGCATTTTACGACCAGCAAGCCGCCCAATGGTGGGACGAAACCGCCACTGTCTTTCCGCTGAGCAAGCTGAATCCGCTGCGGTTTCAATTTTTCGATCAATATGTGCCGGATTGGCACGGTTTACGGGTATTGGATGTGGGCTGTGGCGGCGGCTATACCTGCGAGTTTTTGGCCCAGCGCGGCACAGTCGTCACCGGCATCGATCAATCAGCGGCCTGCATTACCGCAGCGCAAGATCATGCCCAATCCACGGGGCTGACCATTGACTATCACACAGGCGTGGCGGAACAGTTGCCATTTGCGAGCGATCGCTTCGACATCGTTATCTGTGTCGATGTGCTGGAGCATGTGCAGAGCGTACCCGCCACCGTTACGGAAATTGGCCGCGTGCTGAAACCAGGTGGCCGATTTTTGTTCGACACTATTAGCCGCACCTGGCAATCCCGCCTGATCATGATTTGGCTGCTGGAAAATGGGTTGCGGCTGATTCCCCGAGGCATCCACGATTGGCAACAGTTTGTGCTGCCGGAAGAGTTGACGTTGAACCTTCAGCAAGCCGGATTCTCGGATGTGACATTTCAGGGCTTCGATTTGTTTGGCCGCAGTCCCCTTGGCCACTTACAGACCCTTTGGCATTACTGGCAAACGGGCAGCTTTCGAGCAAAATTTGACGACAACACCCAGGTTTTTTACATTGGCATTGCCCAAACACATGAGCCGGACGCCCAACCCCCTCAAACGTCGGTCTTGGATGGATGCGGTTGAATGGATACAGTTAATTGGGAGCGCGGTCGCTGTCTGCTTGATTCTCCCATGCGCCTGAACAAATCCCCAGCAGCGACAATGATGCTAGCCTCTGATGCTTGCCCGTCGATAAGTAGGTAGCCGTAATTAAATGAGGTCTAGAATCGCTGAACGCCTTGTAGGCTAGATAGTTATGACATCGAAAACTTTGAGCCACCTACTTATTACGATAGGCTGCCTTGGTCTCGCTGTAGCAGTAGGCGTGTAGCCCTGCCAAGACCATGATGCGGTTGATTATCTCAGGCCGTGCTGAAAGTGTTTCTGCTGAAGATGGTGGCTCCCAAGCTTCCTCCCCTGGTCCTTTGGTCGCCTCCTGCTGAGCGAGAAGATAGATGTCCAGTGTTTGCCGCCTACCCCTTTCCGTATGTCTCAGTGCAACCTTCTGCCCTTGGTTCAGCTTGTTAGCATCCCCAAGCTTGAGATTTCGGAAGATGCTTCAATCTGGTAGCTCGGGGCTCTCTACACGAACGCTGTGATAGTGAAAATGTCAGGACTGGGTAGCCAAATTGGAGCATATCGTTCTCAATCCAGCCTCTCCTTATCCTGTTTGCGCTCAAGCGGCTAGAAACAGGACCTCCAGCTCCTTCACTCTAGTGATGAATCGTGCCCTGCGATTGCTCAGGCACACGAATTCTGCCATACGAGATCGCGGCCTCAAAAAGTTACTCACTTCATCGACGGCTCGGCAGAATCTTTGGGCCGCTTCAAACGCGCCGAATCCAAGGGTGGGATAGTAGCGATGCTTGACCGGACGATGACTTTGCTCGACGGGGTTAGCGGTGCAGGGTCGGACCTCGTGCTCAACTACCTCGCCCAGTTCGTCTGCGATCGCCCGTGGGTAGGAGGCTAATCCATCGGTGGCCACCTTCTCTGGGACCGCTTCGTGAAGTTCAATCGCCTGAGTAAAGAACGCTTTGGTGCCAGCCATATCACGTGTCTTGCTGAGACGAACATCTACCAAGTTGCCATCCTCATCAATACCCCGATACAGGTAGCACCACGCCCCTTTGACACGAACGTAGGTTTCATCGACCAACCAGACTTGGCCCACCTTGGCTTTGCGCTTTGTCCTGAGCTGGTCAGTGAAATGAGGGAGGAAACGCTGCTCCCAATCCCGCACGGTTTCATGGGTGAACTGAAACCCCCGCAGCAAAAAGAACTCGGCCACATCCCGATAGCTGAGCTTGTAGCGCACGCGGCAAAGCAGCACTTGAAAGATGATATCGGTGGGGACTTCGATAAAGTTGAAGGGTGTACTAGTGCGCTCATTGAAGGTGCGACGACAGCGTTTGCAGCGAAACATGCCATAGCCCAGGCTGGTGTGACGCTGCAGAACCGAAACGTGGGTTGACTGGCAGTGCGGACAATGCATCAATGAACCATTGAGAAAGGCTTCGATAAGCTACCCAACGGACCAGCAGGATGCGCCATGCTCAATTTTGGCTACTCAGTCCTGACACTTTCCACCGCTTGGCTAAAAAATCACGTTCCACTGTCAGTTGACCAATCTGTCGATACAGCTCGGCTATCTGAGCCTCTGTATCTGACTCGGCCTTACTGGCTGATTTCCCGCCGTCAAACAGACTGCTGGCTTCCTCTTGGAGCTGACGTTTCCAGCCATTGATCAGCGTCGGATGGATTTCATAATGGCTGGCCAGTTCTGCCGATGTCTTTTCCCCGCGAACTGCTTCGAGCGCCACTTTTGCCTTGAATTGGGCGCTGTAGTGTTTCCGTTTTCTGCTCATGAATGACTCCTTTTTTTCGAGTGATTCAGAGCTTAGCTACCTGTCCAGTTTTTGGGGTCCACTATAATAGTTCCAAGCTAGTAGTTGGGAAGCCCTATGCGACGCGACTCGCTATTCTACCTGTTGTTCCGGCAATCGCCAGAACTGCTGTTCGAGCTTTTGGACACTCCGCCAGACAACGCCGCAGACTACCGATTCGACTCTGTCGCTGTCAAAGAACCGAAATTTGAGATAGACGGCGTATTCTTGCCACCAGAAGGAACGCCAGGCACCATCTTTTTCTGCGAAGTCCAGATACAAAGAGACGAACGACTCTACGAGCGGCTATTTGGGGAGCTGTTTCTGTACTTCTATCGCCAGCGGCAACGCTTCGAAAATTGGCAAGCCGTCGTAATTTACGCGTCAAGAGCTAGGGAACAGTCAACGACACTCCCCTATGATGTCCTACTCGACAGCGATCAGGTTCATCGCGTTTTCCTTGATGAGCTAGGCCAGCCTAGCCAATTACCACTGAATCTTGGACTATTGGTCCTAACCACTACTGCTGAAGAGCAGGCACCCGAGCAGGCTCGCGCTTTGATTGATCGACTTGATGAGGCCGACTCAAATACAAACCGGCAAGCCATAATAGACCTGATCACTACAATTATGGCGTATCGATTCACCCAGATGTCCCGACAGGAGGTTGAAGCAATGCTAGGGCTACCCCTTCAAGAAACCCAGTTTTACAAAGATGCGAAGCATGAAGGAGTAGCATCTCTTGTCCTGAGGCAACTTCAACGGCGTATTGACGCTATTCCAACAGCTATTGAGGCACAAGTCTCCGCCCTACCATCTCCTTTATTGGAGGAGTTAGGAGAAGCGCTGTTAGATTTTGAGAAGCTGACCGATCTAACAACCTGGCTAGAACAGCACCCGGCGCAAACTGACCCAAGCTAAAGGTGCGATGGTCCTCAGGACCGGCTTAGCCATCGCACAGCCCTATCTACAAGCACACCACAAAATTTTTAGGAAGCCTACGAGCTGGGGGATTGTATTCAGCAGCGCACGTCGTTTGCATCGTCCGCCTGTTAGTCGCTGCCTACCTTAGTCGTCCTTCGGGTCAATATCAGGCCTGCCAAACAGCCAAACCAGGGTAGAGCCGCGCCGCTACCAACGGCGAGAATTGGGAGGCAGCGCCCAAATGGCTTCAAAAGAGCACATTTAGGCAGCAGGGAGTAGCTTCTGCCGGAGCTGTCAGAACCCTTAGCTCGCTTCCTTCGCCTGCTTCTGCTGCAGAAACTCGGCAAAATCGCGCACCTCAACCAGCAGGTCCTCCGGTAACACCTTCAATAGCTCAATCACCTGGGCTTGTACAGTCGCCCGCTCTAGCTGGATATCAGAGCGCTTTAGAGTCAGTACGCTGGCAGGCTCGCCTGCTTCATCGACGAATTCAACCTCAAAACCTTGCCCATCGCTGTAGCAATGTACAACCGCACCTCGGCTCCCCTTCTTTAGATCGTGGTCTTCCAGGTCTCGGGTAAGAACGACAACGTCGAGTTCCTGTATCATGGCGAGCTCTCAGCGTAAGGGCGGGCAGTCACAAAGCGGGGTGACTCTTTTCCAGAATCGATAATCCATACAGTCAGTATCGTAACTGTTCTGTCCGACGGCGTCTCAATAAGGCCAATGATGACGTACTTCTTGCCATGAACGGTTTCAACCGTTTCATGGACGGCCTGGGTCCTAGCTAAGGTTAGCAGTCCCTGCTCTAGGCGCTCTACATTGGCCTCATCGAAGCCTACGCCTCGAAAGAACTTTGCCTTGGCTTTACCGACTGGATGAGTCTCAGACAATAAATACCCTGTTAGTTTGTTGGGTTGGATATAGGCCTGATCCCGATTGGGAAGCTGCAACTTGAAGGACCTCCTACAGGATTCGTCGTGATGAGGTGGGACCTAACCTTAAGCCAGTGTAGTCCCTGACCGTAGAGCAATCGCACTCTGCAAATAGGACAGTATCAAAACTTTCTGCTTGACTTAGAGTGCGCTCTAACTTCTAAGGTTCAGATATGGCAGCAACTCTCACAATTCAGCAAGTAGCGCAGGTCACAGCACTCAGCGTCCACACCCTGCGCTACTACGAGCGCTGCGGGCTAATTGCTCCGGTTGACCGTGCCACCAACGGACATCGTCGCTACTCAGCCGATGACATCCGCTGGATCGAGTTCCTTAACCGGCTCAGGCAAACAGGTATGCCCATTCGGCAGATGCAGGCGTATGCCCAACTGGTTCGTCAGCACCCGGATACCGCGTTCGAGAAACGTCGGCAAATACTGCAGGACCATCGGCAGACC
>JBCBJE010000158.1:0-8650 GCA_038523735.1 Cyanobacteria bacterium J06626_18
ATCCCAATGTGTCGGCCATTTATCCCCCGATCGCGCAGTTTGGATTTCGGCTGCTGGCCAGCCTAACGCCCTCCGTCCTGCTGTTTAAGGCTGCATTTGCCGTCGCTGATCTGGGCATTTGCTGGCTGCTAAGTCGGCGCTTTGGGTATCTGTCGACCCTGCTGTATGCCTGGAACCCGCTGGTGATCTACAGCTTTGCAGGGGGTGGGCACTACGATAGCTGGTTTTTGCTACCGCTTGTCGCTGCTTGGCTATGGTTTGAGCGACCCTATGCGCGATCGCTCACCTCGTTGCCGCCTTTATTCCACTGGCTAGGGAGCGCACTTTTGATTGGTGTGAGCATTGCCGTGAAGTGGATGTCACTGCCGATTTTGAGCTTTTTGGCTTGGCGCAGCCTGCGTCAGGGGAAATATCGGCTGACCGTAGGCGTACTGGTGTTGGGGCTCTTACCGATGGCCTTGAGTGCGCTGCCATTTTGTGGGGTGCAGTCGTGTCCCTTGGTCCCCACCAAGTCTTTTTTTATCGTCGATGGCCGCAGTGCTGAATTCATGCCTCATCTACTTGCCACTGTTTGGGACACATCTGGCTGGCAAAATCGAGTTTACGCTTTGCCATTAGTCCTGGTGATTGCTTGGCTGCTGTTGCGAGTTATCCGGTTTGGGCAGTTTACCGAAAGCTATTTGGTGGGGCTGCTCGTGCTGTCGCCCATTGTTCATGCTTGGTACTTCACCTGGCTGATGCCCTTTGGTGTGGCGAGTCAAAACCTGGGTATTCGTCTTGTGAGCCTTTCGGCATTTGTTTACTTTGCGCTCCCGCATCGCATTGCTTTAGACGATACCAGCTGGTTTTTGGCAACGGGAGAGCGATGGCTGCTGTGGCTGCCTTTTATTGTGGGGCTGCTGTGGACGCTTTATTCTCAGAGGTTTCTCAGACAGAGTTCAGCTTCGTTGCGTTTTATGTAGGTGACACTGAATCAACCGAAATTTCGTACTGCGTTGCTGGAGCTAACCTGTCGTGAAAAAAGCCATTCTAAGCCTGTCCCTCATGTCTATTTTGCTGGGTAGCTGCTCGGGGACTACCCTATCGTTTCCTTCGGGAAATTCTACTGCGGTTGCCAATGAGGCAGTGGACTATGAAACGGCTAAGACCCTGTATGCAGAAGTCCTCGCAACGTATGTAGATGAAACTGGGTTTGTCGATTACGAAGGCTTGCAGCAGAATCGCCAACCGCTAGATCAGTACAATGCGGCGCTGGCTGCTGTCACCGAAGAAACTTACAACACCTGGACTGAGGCTGAACAGATTGCATTCTGGATGAATGCCTACAACTCCGTGACGTTGGCTTCGATCATTAATCAGGAACCCATCAAGGACAGTATCAAGGACATCATTGGGGTCTGGCGTATCACCAAGCATCCCGTTCGGGGAGAAGCTAGAACCCTAGACAACATTGAACACCAGCAACTGCGGGTCGACTTTGATGAGCCCCGCCTTCACGCAGCGATCGTCTGCGCTGCGGTTAGCTGTCCGCCGCTGAGGGCAGAACCCTTCACTGGAGAAAACCTTGATGCGCAACTAGAGGATCAAGTCGTACAGTTTCTGGCCAAGCCTGATGGTTTCAAAATCGACAAAGCCGCAGGCGTTGTTCATCTATCCATGATCTTTAATTGGTTTGGCGAAGATTGGATCCCGACCTACGGAACCGATGAGGGATTTGCAGGCAATGAATCCGAACGGGCCGTGTTGAACTTCGTTAGTAACTATGTCAGCGAGGAAGACAAGGCATACTTGCAGGAAGGCAATTATCAGGTGAAGTACATCGATTACGACTGGTCCTTGAACGTCCAGAGCTAGTCACGAATCGTCTGTCTTCTACGCTACATCGTAGCTTCCTTAAGGAAAGTTACTCTTCTTAATGAAGAGGGTCATCCCTTTTCGGCTCTTGCGCGACCGCTAGCCTCTGACGTTCTTGGCAAAGCCTGTGACTGCATCCTCTCAAGGTTCGCTTAAAAATAGCCTGATAATCTTTACCCGTTACCCTGAAGCGGGCAAAACCAAAACCCGACTGATTCCTCACTTGGGCGCAGCGAAAGCCGCTGATCTGCAGCGTCGCATGACGGAGCATATCGTAGGAATCACTCGCCCGCTTCGAGTCAAGGGGAGTCTCACCGTTGAGATTCACTTTTCAGGGGGATCGCGAGAGCAAATGCAGGACTGGCTGGGGGCGGAATTAACGTATCATCCACAGCCTGAAGGCGACCTGGGACAGCGGCTGCAACACACGTTTGCATCGGGGTTTCAGGCGGGGCTTGAGCGCATCATTGTGATCGGCTCCGACTGTCCCGAAATCGCCTCGCATCATTTAGAGCAGGCGCTTCAGAAGTTGGACAACCATGATGTGGTGCTGGGTCCGGCAGAAGACGGTGGTTACTATCTCGTGGGTATTAGCCGCGACTGTGATGAGCTGTTTGAAGACATTGCTTGGGGAACTGAGCGCGTCTTCGAGCAAACTGTTGCGATCGCAACTCGCCTGAGCTGCTCTCTCACTACCCTCGAAACCCTCCGCGACGTTGATCGCCCCGAAGACATCGCTGTTTTTGAACAGGCTTCTGGGATGGTTTTGGCGGGTTAGAGTTCTTCGTTCTTGATTCTTGGCGGATCGTTGGTAGGTGGGTGGGCATTGGTTGCTGTTCAAGGTTTATCCGATCTTGGTGAGGCAATGCCCATCTTACGGCTTCACTCACTACTCACTACCCTATTATGCCCCTGCTCCATTGCCCTCCCACCCCTCTACGCCTCCATCTGCTCTCGCTGCAGCTTCTCCAAGATTGCGGCTTCGACCCACGCAGTTAAGGCTTTGTTGTCGGCTTTTGATTGCCAGCCGACGGTCTCTCGGAGCTGATGATCGAGGCTTTGGGGCAATCGGAGGGCGATCGCGCTGCCGCGTCGTTCAACATAGCGACTGATAAATTGCCCCGTGGCTGCTCGAGGTTGCTGAAACTGATTCGACTCGGGGGCTTCTGCTGCAGCTCGCTTCAGGTTTGCCATAGCACTAGATAGTACACAGGATCTATTGATAGTTCAGGGCATAGTTTACCACTCCTAGTGGCGTTTGCATCCTCTCTTTTTGCTCTTACGGTAATTGCTACCGTGTAACGTGGCGGATCGCCCGTGTTACGCGGCATACTATAGATGGTTAAAGAAATCTGTATTCAATACAGACTGTAATCGTCATGGCTAGTCGCTCCACTATTCTTTATTCTGCTGCCGCTGTTAGACGGCTTCTGGGATTACCGCCTTCGGTACCTGTGCAGATTAGAGAGTTCCTCAAAGTGCTCTGGGTTCACGTCAAAGGTCAGCGTCCGACTTTTATTTCTAAGACTGACCTCAAGGCGCATTTTGTGGAGCGTCGTAAGGAAGAGGCGCGTTCTCTAGAAGTGACTGACTGGCTAAGGACGCCACCCTGCTATACGGTGGTGAATCCTCATAGTGGGTCGAAGCATCAGGTTTTAGGACGCCGTGATCGCCTCGACTGTGACTGTGAAGACTATCGCTGGCAGCAGCAGTTCTTTGGTCGGGGATGCTGCAAGCATGGTTATGCAGTCCTGCAATATTTGGGCTTCGATTCTCTGCGAGATTATGTGGCGACTCACGCAACTGCCGCTAGTTCTTCGTCTCAGCCTGTTCCTTCCAGGCAACTAAACATACTTGACCCCGAGCGTAGAGATTCTCTGGGTAAGGCAGCTTAAAGTTGGCGATCACTGGAGAACCGAGAGGTCTTTCGGGGTTGCCAAAAATATTCGGGTCAATCCCAAGAACCCTCGGTTCTCACTCCTTTAATGCGGGTTGGCTAAGCAAAGTCATCGGTATCGTAAAGCATCCAAAATAGACGGGCGAACACCCAGCTGTCGAACGACTAAAACGTACAGCCAAACATTCCACAGCGCCATGGAAAATGCGGTGGCGATCGCAGCCCCGACAATTCCCCAAACCTGAATTCCGATCACATTCAAAATCGCGTTGACTAAGGCACTGATGCTCATCACCCACAGTGATTGCATTTGATGCCCGGTCATCGTCATTAAATAGCCCACTGAACCGGCACCGACGTTGACAAGCTGGCCCAAGATCAATACGACTAATGCACCTCTGGCCGCTATAAAATCAGAGCCGAATAGTTGCAGAATAGGCTCGGCCAAAACAGCGAGTCCGACCCCAGTTACCAAAGCCGGATAAAACATCCACTGGGCAATTGTCGAAACCAACTGCTGTAAACCCTGGCGATCGCCCTGAGCATACAGCGAGGCAATTAAAGGAGCTGCAACAGCATTGACGGCCAGCAAAATGAAGGGAACCCATGCGGATGTTTTCGCCGCCGCACTGTAAATGCCAACCTGTTCGGCATCCAAAAAGGCCCCAATCATCAGCGTGTCCATCTGGCTCAAAACAATGTGAGACCCTCCGAGCAAAATTAGGGGCAAAGCAACGCGCCACCATAGCCCAACTGCGTAAGCCGGCTTAGCGTTGCGGATCTTGACATCTAAGTGTTGCTGAAACATTAGCCACTGCAGCGTGAGCGCCAGCACCGATGCGAACAGGAAGAGGACAATCGCGATCGTGCTGGTGAGTTCTTGATGCAACTGCCAAACCGCAGCCATGCTTGTGAGCAATAGAGGCTGCATAATCATCGATGGCGCATAGGACAGAATGATTTGCCGAAAGGCGCGGATAGTTTCCTTTTGCAGATTAATCAGCGCCGCGATCGGAATTGTCCAAATGCTAATACCAATTGGAATGGTGTAGGCTCCTAAACTCTGTAAAGCATTCAACCCCAACAGAATTACCGTGCCACCGAGCGAGGTGAGAAGACTGACGATTAACGTCTGTTGCCAACTGCTCTTGAGTAGACCTCGTAGGTGGGCCCAGTCCCCTTTAGCGGTGTAGGTTGGGATAAATCGCAGGACTACCGTTGGTAAACCAAAGCCCGCGACAAAAGCTCCCAATATACTGATCGTCGTCGCATATTCATAGATGCCGTATGCAGCCGTGCCCATCCAGCGAGCAAGTAAGACTTGAGCACTATACAAAACGCCAGCACTGACCATTTGGACGGTCAATGCTGCCCCTGCTCCCCGTAAGAGTTGTGCAATGATGCTTGGTTGCTGCAACCGCTATCCTTGAATCGCTGCTCTAGACACCATGATAGGCAGATGAGGGAAAGGGAATAGGGGACAGGGAACAGGGAACAGAAAATGATGGATGGCCCATTCCGCGATGTTATCTACATGGGGCTGTTTTTATTAGCGGGTGCATAGCAGCAGGCCAAACCATTGCCTTGTATCCGTGAAGGTCTGGACGACGCGCAATCCATGCTCCATCAACTCGTGAGACAAGATATCGAGGTCAAATTTGCGCGAGATTTCACTTAACAGGCGTTCCCCCTGGGTGAAATTCAGCGTCAGGTCGAGTGCTTTTAAGGTGATCGTCTGGTCACACAGGCTTTCGATGTACATCTCGATTTGGCGATCGCGATCGTTATAGACCGCTATATGCCGAAACTGCGCTAGGTCAAAGTCTCCTTGAAAGCGCCAGTTCAGATGGTTCAGCATATTGAGGTTAAACGCGGCTGTGACGTCCTGCGAGTCGTTGTAGGCAGCCTCCAGGGTCGCCGTGTCCTTATGAAGGTCTACTCCCAAGAGAAAGTAGTCGCCCACCGACAGCGCTTGGCTAACTGTTTGAAAGAACTGTTGACATCGACTGGGAGGCAAATTGCCTAATGTACTGCCGATGAAGGCGATTGTCCGGCAGGGGAGCGTCGTTGAGGGTAGGCTGGCGAGGGCTCCCTCATAGGTGCTGACCAGCCCATGAATAGTGAGCACGGGATAGTCAGTGAGCAGTGCTCGGGCACTTTCTTCCAACATGCCGCCGCTGACATCTACGGGCACATACCGCAGCGCGTAGTCGCGTTGCCGGTAAGCGTCCAGAAGGATGCGGGTCTTGTTGGAACTGCCGCTGCCTAGTTCGATCAGGTCACAGGGACCGATCTGACGCGCGATCGCATCGGCATACTGTGCCAAAATTTGGCGCTCTGTGCGAGTTAGGTAGTACTCCGGAAGGGCCGTAATTGCTTCAAAAAGCTGCGATCCCTGATCGTCATAAAAGTACTTGGGCGGCAGCGATTTAGGTGTCTGCGTTAACCCAGCGATAACATCCTTGCCGTCCTCCCCCACGGTTAGGGCCTCGGCTGAGGTGCGGTATTCGATGGTGAGGCGATCGCGCGAAAGCGTCGGCGGCAGGGGCGATCGCGACAGGTCTTGTGAGAAAGGCGATGGACTCGTTGGCGAGGAGTTTGCAGGCATGGTTTCTCAGAATTCATCAAGGGGATCAGCGAAAACCCCTGAGTATTCTGACATTGGATTCTGAGGATGGCTATGCTGATAGCGCACATCGAAAGCCTGAAAATATTTGCCGGATCCAAGGGTGGTACCAGTTCCGAAATGTCGGGCGTAACACCCAAGGGCGCGTTGCCCAACTGCCGCCTCGCAGCACCCGATGCTTGTCATCAAAATACGTTTGCGAATAGCCCGGATAGGGATAGGGCACAAAATCGGGATAGCCCTCAAAACAGCTATTAGTCCACTCCCAGACGTTCCCGAGCAAATCATCACACCCTGTGGCACTGCGCCCCTTTGGATATGCCCCGACTGGCGTCACGCCACCTCGACTACTGCCAAAGTTGCCCCGGTCAGCAGCTAACGGGGCATCCCCCCAGGGATAAAGCTGCATGCAATCCTGCTCTGGCTGCCAGTGGGCAGCGTACTCCCATTCAGCCTCGGTCGGGAGACGTTTGCCGACAAAGCAGCTGTAGGCATCCGCTTCATACCAGCTCACTCCACACACAGGTGTGTCTTCCCAAGTCGCTGAAGTATTTTGCCAGTACAGTGGCTGTGTGATGCCCTGCTTCTGCACCCAGGTCCATCCCTCTGGGCGCCACCATTGACTGTTCTGATAGCCTCCAGCAGCCATAAAAGCGGCATAGTCTGCCACGGTTACAGGTGTACAATCCAACCAATAATCTTTGATGGTTATCCAATGACTGGGACGCTCGTTGTCAAGGGCATCCAGGAGGGTACTGCCCATTTCAAACTTGCCACTCGGGATCAGAACCATGTTGCGCTTGGAAGCTGAAGTTGGCCCTGGCTGGAGTTCGTTGCCATATGCGGTTGCTTGCTGTTGCGATGCCCTCTGTGACTGGTGATGCAATGCCAAAACATAGGTCGCTGTCTCGGCATGCTGACTTTCGTGCTGCACTAACCAGCGCCAAAGCCGTAGCTGATCATACAGGGGAGCCGTCTCTAGATAGGTAAAGGTGCGATCGCGGATATCCTGCATAAACGCCAAAATCTCAGGTAAATCCGGTAAATTCTCGCGTTCAGCTTTCGGCAGCCCATCTGCTGCAAATAGTTTTTGATAATGAGGATATGAGCAGCGATCTTCTTTCAGATGCTCCAAGAGCCAAAGGGATTCGGTGAAGGCAATGTGGCCTAAGTGCCAGCCTACGGGGCTAAAGTCGGGGTGAGATTGTTGACGAAATTCGTCTATGGACAGGTTGTTTATGAGTTCTAAAGTGCTTTGGCGGCACGCGGCCATATCGTCTCTGAGAATTTGACGGAGTTCAGCCAGGGTAGGGTTGCCGGAGGTGGCTGAGCGAGTGAAACTGAACGTCACAGTTAGCGTTTACCGTAAACAACGAGGATTCGGGACAAATCATCCAGTCACCGTCAAATAATGGCTCAGAGGCGACTAAAACGGCATCTGGAAAGCGGGGATCACACTTTAGCCAGTATAGAGAAGGGGCACGATTATGGGATGCTAACCGAGACCCCACAAGGCTTTCTCCGTTACTAATCAACACATTTACTGCTATTGGCGAGTCGTATTGATATGCCAGCGTCATGAGCTGTTCGAGTGATTTCTCTAAAGCCGTCTCTAAGGACCATAAGGAATCGGCATCCAGAGCGGTGAGTACCAGTCCCCAGATGTGCTCTGAATCAGTGCTGCCACGGAGGGTGGTGTAGGCGCGATCGCTCATCATCTGCCGCATCGGTCGGTACAGCTTGTTGTGAAATTGCTTGATGTAGCCATTGTGGGTAAACAGCAAATTCTCTGCCTGAAAGGGCTGACAGTTGCTGATATCCACGCCCTGCCCCGGCGTCGCACTCCGCACATAGGCTACGGCACGCCCTGTCCGCACATAACGGCACAGAGACGGTAAGTTAGCGTCATTCCAAATGGGCAAAACATTTCGATATGTGAAAGGTTCTGTTTTCTCGGTGGCGTGATACCAACCCAAGCCAAACCCATCCGCATTCAGCTTGGCAACCTCTAGTTCCTGCGGCGCATAGCTCTGCACCACTAAAGAATGAGGTGGGTCCAAAACCAGCGAACTGAGCTGAACCTCAGGCCCCAAATACCCTAATAGACGACACATAAATTTGGTGATTGGTTGTTCGTTATTGGTTGATGGTAATGGGTGATTGGTACTTGGTTCTCGGTCAATCGTTGATGTTTGATGTTTGATGGTTGAGTTGGAGAGAGGCATTTGGAGCGTAGGTCTCGATGGGTGGTAAGCATACGGGCCAAATGCCTC
>JBCBJE010000159.1:0-8613 GCA_038523735.1 Cyanobacteria bacterium J06626_18
CTTTGCCGCCAGTCTGCCCTTTGGCCTCAACCCGCACCAGCAATTGGCCTGGCTCTACGGGGCCGGAGGGCTGGAACTGCTGCGGAATCTCTATGCTGAGTTCAACGTTATTAACTTTCCAGCAGGGAGCAGTGGCAACCAAATGGGGGGGTGGTTCCGCAACAAAGTCACTTCAGTCAGCGATATGCAGGGGCTCAGAATGCGGATGCCCGGTTTGGGAGGCGAGGTCCTCAAGCGGATTGGTGCGGATGCCCAAAACATGCCTCCCAGGGAAATTTTGCTAGGGCTAGAACGTGGCACCATTGATGCCGCCGAATGGGTGGGGCCTCACGAGGATGAACAACTTGGGATCAACAAATATGTACGCTACTACTACTATCCCGGCTGGCATGAGCCTGGTACCACCTATGAGCTAATCATTAACCGTGATGCCTACAGAGAACTTCCCGAGGGCTATCGCAAAGCCTTAGAGGTGGCAACGTTTGAAGCTCAGGTAAAAATGCTCTCGCGCTACGATTCCGCTAATTGGGAAGCCCTACAACGGATGCTCAGCAGTGGCACCGAACTCGTTCCCTACAGTCAAGAGATTCTTCAGAAACTAGGTCAGGCCGCGAACGATTTGTATGCCGAATATGCCAGCCGCGATTCGGCATACCGGAAAATTTATGACCACTGGAATGCCTTTCGTCAGGGTATCTACCGCTGGAACAGGGTTAACGAGCGCAGCTTTGCTGACTTGATTTTTGATGGCTAGCCGCTAAAAGCGAGGGCGTCCCTACCTTCAGAAACCAACATCTTTGGGGACAAGGTTCTGAATACATCTTGAATTTTATGATTAAAAATCCTTCTATGAAGCGTAGATCGCTATTCAAACAAGTAGCCCTAAGGAGTGCTGGCGTCGGTTTGGCGTCGGCCTGTAGCCGCTCCCAGACTGCTTTTATGCCAGGGGATGAAAGCGGTAATGGTCCTCAAATCGAATGGCGGATGGCTACGAGCTGGCCGGAAGACTCTGAGATTAGATTTGGCACGGTTAAGCATATTTGCGATCGCATCGGCCAGCTTACCCAAGGTCATTTTGTCATCACCGCCTTTCCTGCTGGGGGGATTGCCCCGCCTGTAGAAATTCTGGACACGGTGCAGCAAGGAACAGTGGAATGTGGTCACACCATCGGTCACTATTCGATTGCCAAAAGTCGGGCGTTTGCATTTCCCGGTGGGTTGCCTTTTGGACTCACCTCGCAACAGCACATGGCTTGGCTCTTTGGAGCGGGTGGACTCGAATTGATACGTGACCTCTACGCTGGCATCGGCATCATCAACTTCCCCGCAGGCAGCACGGGTAGACAAATGGGGGGCTGGTTTCGGAATAAGGTGAATACCTTGAGTGACCTCCAGGGACTGAAGATGCGAATGCCCGGACTAGGGGGCGAAGTCCTGAGGCGAGTCGGCGTTGAAATTCAAAATCTACCGTCACGCGAGATTTTGCTGGCGCTAGAGCGCGGTGAGATTGATGCCACCGAATGGGTCGGCCCTTACGAAGACGAAAAACTGGGCCTCCATGAGTACGTTCGTCATTACTACTATCCTGGCTGGCATGAACCGGGCACGACCTATGAGATCCTCGTCAACCAAGATGCCTACGATCGCCTGCCCAAGGAGTACCAGCAAGCGATTAAAACATCAGCCTTCGAAGCTCAAGTACTCATGCCTTCTAAATACGATGCCGCGAACGGTGCCGCTCTACAGCGCCTGCTTAGCCGCGGTGTAGAGCTGGTTGCCTTCAGTGATGAAATTCTTCAGGGTGTCAAGCAGGCTGCCAATGATCTGTACGCCGAGTACGCTAGTCAGGATGCGACGTTTCGGCAAATTTACGATCACTGGAATGCCTTTCGCCAGGGCATCTACCGCTGGAACAGTGTCAATGAGCGCAGCTATGCTGACTTGATTTTTGATAGCTAGCCGCTCAAAGCGAGGGCATGCCTACCTTCAGACCCTGGAATGCTTTGGGACAAGGTGCTGAATGATGCGTAAATTTTATGATTGAAGAATTCTTCTATGAAGCGTAGATCGCTGGTTAAACAGGTAGCCCTAGGGACTGCTGGTGTTGGTTTCGCGTCGGCTTGCAGCCGCTCCCAGACTGTTTTTACGCCGGGAGATGAAAGCGGGAGCGGTCCTCAAATCGAATGGCGGATGGCTACAAGCTGGCCTGAAACTCTAGAACTAAGATTTGGCGTCGTTCAGCAGATTTGCACGCGGGTTGGTGAACTGACGCGGGGAAATTTCACCATCACGGCCTTTCCCGCTGGGGGAATCGCGCCGCCGCAGGCAATTCTTGAGACGGTGCAGCTGGGTACCGTTGAATGTGGCCACACGTCAGCTCATTATTCCGTTTCCCAAAACCGAGCCTTTACCTTTGCGTCGGGATTGCCCTTTGGCCTGAATCCCCACCAGCATCTAGCTTGGCTATATGGTGGTGGTGGTCTCGAACTGTTGCGGAACCTTTATGCCGAATTTGGGGTTGTTAATTTCCCGGCAGGTAGCACTGGTAGCCAGATGGGGGGCTGGTTCCGCAACAAAATCGGCTCCCTAGATGAAATGAAGGGCTTGAAGATACGGATGCCGGGTGTTGGGGCAGAAGTTCTGAAACTGGCCGGCATTCAAGCTCAAAACCTTCCTCCCAGCGAGATTCTGCTGGCATTAGAGCGCGGCACCATTGATGCAGCTGAGTGGGTGGGTCCCTACGAAGATGAAATTCTGGGGCTTAACCAGTATGCCAGCTACTACTACTACCCTGGCTGGCAAGAACCCGGCAGCGTCCAAGAACTGATTGTGAATCGCGAATTGTATGAGCAGTTACCTGAGGATTACCGCAAAGCCCTGGAATTAGCTGCCTCTGAGGCACACACATCAATGTTAGCGGGGTATGACTCAGCTAATGGGGCTGCTCTACAGCGGCTGCTCGACAGTGGTACGGAACTTGTCCCCTACAGTAGCGAAGTTTTGCAGGAGTTGAAGATAGCCGCTAACGATCTGTACGCCGAGTACGCGAGCCAAGATTCAACTTTTCGAACGATTTACGAAAACTGGAATGCTTTTCGTCAGAACATCTACCGCTGGAACAGTGTCAATGAGCGCAGCTTTGCTGAGTTGATTTTTGATGGCTAGTCGCTCACTATCGCTGCTTTCTAAAGAGTTAGGTCTTGTTGAGGGAAGAACCCTCAGTACTTCGTGCAACTTACCCGTGTTTGCTTTTGTTCCCTTTAGTGTTTTTTGGTAAAACCACCGTATGAAACGCCGACATTTGTTTAATCAGTTAGCCCTTGGGGCTGCTGGTGCGAGTCTAGCTTCTGCTTGTAGCGACAGGCCGGTTTTTACCCTCGATGAAAGCGGCGGGGACGGCAGTAGTCCTCGCATTGAGTGGCGGATGGCGACGAGCTGGCCCGAAAACCTAGAGATTAGATTTGGTTCTGTTCGGCAGATTTGCAATCGCGTTAGCGAACTCACCCAAGGTAACTTCAGGATTACTCCTTTTCCAGCGGGTGGGATTGCGCCTCCCCTCGAGATCCTTGACACAGTACAGTCGAACATGGCTGAATGTGGTCACACTTTTGGCGATTTCTACACCGCCAAGAACCCAGCCTTTGCCTTTGCTAGCAGTGTCCCTTTTGGTCTTAATCCTCAGCAGCAAATGGCCTGGCTCTATGGAGCTGGGGGACTAGAACTGATCCGTAAACTCTATGCCGATTTTGGTGTTGTCAACTTTCCTGCAGGCAGTACTGGCAACCAAATGGGAGGGTGGTTTCGAGAAAAAATAAATTCCCTGAGCGAGCTACAAGCCCTGAAAATGCGCATAGTTGGCCTTGGAGGAGAAGTGCTCAAACGACTTGATATTGAGACTCAAACGCTGCCTCCCAATGAAATTTTGTTGGCCTTGGAGCGAGGCGATATTGATGCGGCTGAATGGGTCTGTCCCTATGAAGACGAAAATCTTGGCCTGAACCAGTACGCCCGCTATTACTACTATCCAGGTTGGCAAGGACCCGGCACCACCTATGACTTGATTATCAACCAGTCAGCTTACGAGCGGTTGCCTGAAGATTACCGCAAGGTATTGGAAATTGCTGCCTTTGAAGCCCAGGTAACGATGCTAGCTAGGTACGATGTCGTGAATGAAGAAGCCTTGCAGCGATTAATTAGTAGCGGCACCGAGCTCGTTGTCTACAGCGATGAGATTCTTCAGGCAGCAAGAACCTCTGCAAATGACCTGTACGCAGAGTATGCCAGTCAAGATGCAACGTTTCGAGAAATTTACACCAACTGGAATGCCTTCCGTCAGCGCATGTACCGCTGGAGCAATATCAACGACAGCAGCTTTGCTAACTTGGTTGCTCAAAGCTAACGGCTTGAAGCTGTTGGCTTTTGGTAAGCTGCCTTGCTTCTGTTTATTGACGAACCATGCCAAATACTTAATGAGCTTTTGTTTAGGTTAAATGATCCAATGAAACGTAGAAATTTATGCAACCAATTAGCCCTTGGGGCAACTGGCGCGAGTCTAGCTTCTGCTTGTGGCAACCAGCGAGTTTTTACCCTTGATGAAGACGGCGGGGACGGTAGGAGTCCTCGCGTTGAATGGCGCATGGCAACGAGCTGGCCCGAAAATTTGGACATCGTCTTCGGGACGGCTCAGCTGATTTGCGATCGTGTTAGTGAACTCACCGGCGGTAACTTTACGATTACAGCATTTCCCGCTGGCGGCATCGCGCCACCACTCGAGATTTTGGATACCGTACAGTCTAGTAATGCTGAATGCGGCCACACAGCAGGTTACTACTACACCGCTAAAAACAGAGCGTTTGCCTTTGCCACCAGCATGCCCTTTGGGCTCAACCCTCACCAGCATCTGGCCTGGCTCTACGGAGCAGGGGGTTTGGAATTAGTGCGCGGCCTTTATGCTGATTTCGGCGTCATTAACTTTCCGGCAGGCAGTACCGGCAACCAAATGGGCGGCTGGTTTCGCAATAAAGTTGGCTCCATGAGTGAAATGCAGGGGCTCAAAATGCGGATGCCTGGTCTGGGCGGCGAAGTCCTCAAGCGGATTGGCGCTGACGCCCAAAATATGCCTCCCAACGAGATCTTGCTAGGGCTAGAGCGCGGCAACATTGATGCCGCCGAATGGGTAGGTCCCTATGAGGATGAAAAGCTAGGTCTTAACCAGTACGCTCCCTTCTACTACTATCCTGGCTGGCATGAGCCCGGCACCACCTACGAGCTCATCGTCAATCGCGATGCCTACGATCGCCTGCCCGAGGGCTACCGCCAAGCCCTGCAGGTCGTTTCCTTCGAAGCGCAGGTTCACATGCTCTCACAGTACGATGCCTCCAATCGGGACGCTCTGCAGCGGTTGATTAGTGGTGGCACTGAACTCATCGTCTATACCGAAGAAATTCTTCAGGGTGCCCGCCAAGCGACCAATGACCTCTATGCCGAATACGCGGGGCAAGACTCCACCTTCAAAAGGCTATACGACAACTGGAATGCCTTTCGCGAAGGCATTTACCGCTGGAATAGCGTCAACGAGCGCAGCTTTGCTGATCTGATTTTTTCCAGCTAGCTGGCAATGCACCCAACTCTGCCTCTGAGTGGTGCGATCGCTGCCCGCATCTACCGAACATCATCTGGATTATGCATCGCCATTCACCTTCGTGGCAACTGACATGAAACGTAGATACTTGCTTAACCGATTGGTTTTGGGGACTGGTGGCCTCAGCCTCCTTAGTAATAAGACCTGCCAAGTACAATGCGGCCAACCGGGAAGCCCGCCAACGACCCATCAGCAGTGGGGCTGAGTTGGTCGCATACAGCCCAGAAATCTTACAAGAAGCTCAACAAGCCGCCAATGAACTCTATGCCGAATATTCCGGCCAAGACGCTGCATTCAAAGAAGTTTATGACAACTGGAATGCTTTCCGCGAAGGTATCTATCGCTGGAATGGCATCAATGAGCGTAGCTTCAACGATTTGCAGACCGGCTGATGTGCTGTCTAAGGCATTTCGTTGCCCTCACTTTCTAAATACCCTGCCCTTTACACTTCCGATCCGTCATACTCGCAGAGACACCTAGTTATGACTACCCCAAACCAAAACACATGGGATGCCCCAGACCCAACCGTGGATGCCGAAACCGCGATGCCAGTGCAGGAGCATTCGACTCCCAGCAATAACGGTGCCTCCACCGATACAAGTTCTCTGGCAGGGGGGAGCGCTACCTACGATGAGGCAGAGGCAAAAGCTGCTGTTGCTAGTAACGTAGCAGAGTCTCTGCATGGGCGAGGATCCAATGCATCACCAACTGATACGGATACATCAGTTGGTGATAATGACAGGCCCTCTACCAAAGCTGGAGACACAATCGTGCCCACCGACTACACGCCTCCCAAGGGATTCAGCATTGGCATCAAGGCCACTGCCCTGGCCGCCATTTTCGGGGTTTTGCCAGTGGTATCGGTGGGGATAGTTGCTTACCGTTCAGCTGATAATTCAATTACGGATCGGGTTGCTCAGCAGCAACTAGAAGAGGTTGACCAGACGGCTGCCCTGCTGCGCCAGTATATGCAAGAGCGCATTGCCAATATCAATACCGTGGCCAGTATTACGCGCACCTTTCCGGTTTTCCGAAGCGATCTTGAACCCGAAGAGAAAGCGCGCCTGGAAACACTCCTGACGGATCAGCTCACGACATTTGTGCAAGACTACCGAACCTATTCCAGTATTGGAATTTTTGACCTGCAGGGAAATTTGTTGGTGCAATCCGCCGGATCGGCTCGCGAATTGAATCAGGGCGACGCGGATTACTTTCAGCGGGTGCTCCAAACAGGAACCGCGGTGGTGAGTGAACCCGTGACGATCGTCTCGGAGGGCGATGTCGGCGATCGCCTTTCGGTGTACATTGCCGCACCCATTCTCGGTGAATCGGGCGATGTGGAAGCGGTTGCTTCGGCTCAAATTCCGCTTGAATTTATCGGTAACTCTGTGCTCCGGTCAGGGATCTCGGCAGAGGAAGAGGAAGAAGAGGCGGAATTCTATTACCTGGCGGATTCTGCCGGTAATATTATGCAGCGGGTACCGCTTGAGGCAGAAGAATCCGTGCTCGGTACTCCCCTATTGGAGGAAGTGCCGGATTTTGCTAGCGCTCGAGATCAGGGACAGTTAGTTGCCTGGCTAGGAACGGCTGCGGGCGAAGACTCGATGGTGGCCTATGCGCCTGTTCCTGGATTAGGCGCGCTGAACTGGAGCGTAGTAGCGTCTAAAACAACCGAAGAAGCCTTTGAAGGTCAGCAGCAACTGCTGACGACCATTATTTTAGGAACGGTGGTGACGGCAGTGACAGCGGTGCTGTTGGGTATTGTGCTGGCTAAGCGAGCCACTATTCCGATTGAGCAGGTCGCTAAAGCCGTGGAGTTGCTGGGGCAGGGCAAACTCCATGCGCGGGTTCCCGTACGGGGCAGCGATGAATTGGCGGTTCTGGGAACCAACGTTAACCAAATGGCCGAGCAGATCCAGCGTCTGCTGCAGACGTTGAATCAGAACGCCGAGCAATTGGGGATGCAAAACGATGTATTGGCGAGTCTAGCCCGCAATGAAGCCCTGATTCAGGGGGATGCTCAGACGACGGCTCGGACGTTTAGTGAAGCGACAGCGGCCACCCTGAACGTTAAGCGGGTGAGTGTTTGGCTCTATGAGTCAGAGCAGAGTCAAATGCGCTGCCTGAGCCAGTATGACCAAGAAGAACAGTTTTTGGCTGAGTCGTCGCTGCCGATGGCAGCGGCACCTGCTTACATGCAGGCGATCGCTCGCAATCAGAGCCTAGTCATCACCGATGTCCATAGCCAAAGTGAGGTCCAGGAACTGGTCGAGGGTGGCTATCTAGATGCGGATACCCTCTCTCTGCTAGAGGTGCCAATTCAGATTTCGGGTAATTTTGTGGGCAGCGTGCGCTGTGAGCATCGGGGCGATCGCCGCGAGTGGAAGCCCCAGGAACAAACCTTCGTCAGCTCAGTAGCCAATCTTATCTCCCTGGCTCTGGAAAGTGAGGTGCTACAGGGCGAGGTGAGCCACTTGCTGGATGTGGTGTCGGAGGTGGAAGACGGTAACCTGATGATTCAGGCGCAGGTGAGCGATCGTACGACTGGACTGGTGGCTGATACCTTCAACCGTCTGATTGAGCGACTAACCGAAGTCTTGCAGCAGGCTCTGAATACAGCACAGCGGGCTTCTGAGAGTGCCCAACAGCAAAAATATCAGGCTGATGTGATCGCCTCTAACGCGGAGCAGCAGGCTGAAGGTGTCAACCAAATTCTGCAAATTACCGACTGGGTCAAGGGCCTCGCTCAGGATGCGGCGACCCAGGTAGAAACCAGCCGGACTTCGCTACAAACCCTGCAAAAGACTGTCGAGCGAGGTCAGGATGCGATCGCCAACATGACCACGGGTATCGACATTCTGCAGGAAGGCAGCGATCGTATCATTCAACAAATGAAAACCCTGGGTGAATTTGTGGGTCTAGCCGACCAGTTTGTGCAAGACCAGACGCAAATTGCCTCCCTAACACAAACC
>JBCBJE010000160.1:0-8596 GCA_038523735.1 Cyanobacteria bacterium J06626_18
AGGACATTTCGCTGTCCTCAAACTCCCGTCGAATAGGACGTTCCGTCGTCCTAGAACCTCCCGAAAGAGGAGGCTGGTGCGGTTAACTACAGCGTTGCATTGGGGGTGGGATTCGCCGCAGGAGGCCGCTTGCACAAACACCTTTAGCTACAAGCCAAAACCTGAAACCCAGCACCTAAAACCTAATCCTCATCTGCAACACAGTTCATCAACTTCTCTTCCATCGCTTTGATATCCAGTTTGCGGCCAATGCAGACGATTTGAGTGCTCGGTTGCCCTGGCCATTGCGAGTCTTCGAGCTGAAACCGCTTACCCGTGAGTTGGAAAAAGTGGCGAGCGGGACTTTCTTTAAACCATAGAATCCCCTTCATGCGAAACAGTTCTGGTGGCAAGTGATAGTCAAGAAGCTGCTGAAACTTCTTGAGGCCGAAGGGCTGGTCGGAGCGAAACGATATCGAAATGAAGCCATCGTTGTCCAGGTGATCGGAGTGATGGTGATGATGTTCGTGGGGATGATCATGGTCGTGATGATGCCCGTGGTGATCGTGGCCCTCGTGATGGTCATGAGTCTCGTCGCGGTGATGTCCGCGCTCATGAGCTTCGTGATCATGATGATGATCGTGATTATGGTCATGGGCGGTTTTTTCGGCGTCGGCCTGAGCCACTGCTTGATACAGGCCGCGATCGCCCACCTTCACATCAATGATCAGCGGCAGGGGTACCCGACCATGCTGAGCGTGAAGGATTTTGACATCTTCGCGATAATTGCGCAGTCCTGTTTCTACAGCGTTGAGGCGTTCTGGCGAAACCAGATCGGTTTTATTAAGCAGCAGAATATCGCCATAGGCGACCTGGCTCATCGCTGCTTGGCTGTTGAACAAGTCGGGGTCAAAGGTCTCAGCGTCAATCACCGTCAGAATGGAATCGAGGCGAGTCATATCCCGCAGTTCGGTACCCAAGAAGGTGAGGGTAATGGGTAGGGGGTCAGCAACCCCAGTGGTTTCGACGACGAGGTAATCAATGCGATCGCGCTTCTCCAGCACGCGATACACCGCCTGCATCAGGTCATCATTAATGGTGCAGCAGATGCAGCCATTGGTCAGTTCCACCATATCTTGTTCAACGGTGACCAGAAACTGACTGTCAATATTGATGTCACCAAACTCATTGACCAATACCGCAACGCGAAAGGCATCGAAATTCTCGAGGATATGGTTCAGTAGCGTGGTCTTACCACTGCCGAGAAAGCCCGTAATGATCGTCACGGGTAAGCGAGTGTCAAGGGTGTCGGAGGTTTTTAGCATGGGAGGAGTGCAGGAGTAGAGACATGGATGGGTAGAGACATGGATGGGTAGGGGCGTGGATGGGTAGGGGCGTGGGGAAGTAGAGGGTGGAGATAATTCAAAATTCAAAATTCAAAATTGATTAACTACTTTCCGAACTCCGAACTCCGAATTCCGAATTCACCCCGTCACCCCATCACCTCTTCCCCTTAGTGGAAACTCGGACTATGGCGAATCAAGCTCATGAACTCTTGGCGGGTTTTGGAGTCTTCGGCAAAGACACCGCGCATGGCGCTGGTGGTTGTCCAGGAGCCAGGTTTTTGGACACCCCGCATAACCATGCACATATGGCTCGCTTCGACGACGACGGCAACGCCCTGGGGTTTCAGTAAGCCTTCCACGGCATCGGCAATCTGGGCGGTAAGCCGTTCTTGAACTTGCAGGCGACGGGCATACATTTCGCAAATGCGAGCGATTTTGGATAGGCCAATCACCTTGCCGTTGGGAATATAGGCAACATGGGCACGCCCCAAAATGGGCAGGATGTGGTGCTCGCAGGAGCTGAATAGGTCAATATCCCGCACGAGCACCATTTCGTCGGTGTTTTCGTGGAAGACGGCCCCGTTGAGCAACTCATCTACGGACTGGTGATAGCCGGAGGTAAGAAACTTCAGCGCTTTGACGACGCGCTTGGGGGTGTCAATCAGCCCTTCCCGGTCAGGATCTTCGCCTAGACCTAACAGCAGGGTGCGGACAGCTTGTTCCATCTCCTGATCAGAGACGGGAGGCTCGGCTTTGGTTTTGGGAACCCCTGCACGGATATCGTCACGCGAAATCGATAAAGTCATAGATAACTCCTAACTACGGTAGAAAGGGGGGGGAAACAGAAGCTTCTCCCGCGATGGAACGCGCCTTTAAGGCACAGACATTGGGCGACCCCGGCCTAGCCGAGCGATCGCCCAAGCAGGGTTTGGCCATTTCTCGCTACAACAGTAGGGAAACTCGGCTACCGGCCAAACAATTGGTGAGATGTTGGTGCAGTTGTAGGGGGTTGAGCTGACGGCCAATGAATACCAGTTGATTTTGGGGTGTTGATTTCCAGGGTTCGGGGGTAATGCTGCATCGCTTGCCGCTGAGCTGTAAGATGTGGCTTTGCGGTTCTCCCTCGAACCAAAGGATCCCTTTGGCCCGAAACACGGTAGCGGGCAGTTGGGTCATCAAGAAATGCTCAAATTTGGTGAGATTGAAGGGGCGATCGCTCTTAAAGGGCACCGAGACAAATCCATCCTGAGGCAGGTGGGTCGATACCTTAGGCCCGTTCTTCTCCGAGATCTCTGCTGTAGGCATCAAAACGGGGGGAGTCGCTAAACCAACATCCAGCAAGGCTGAAAGCGGCAAATCGCTAGCTCCTGCCGTCAGCGAACACCGCAGGAATCGAGCCTGCTCTTTGATGTTTTGAATGTAGGCTTCTAACCGGGTCAGTTTTGCCTCTGGCACTAAATCGGCCTTGTTCAACAAGATGATGTCGCCGTAGATCAACTGGCTGAGAGCTGCATCACTGCCGAAGTGGTCTTCTGTAAAGGCTTCCGCATCCACCACCGTAATGACGGAATCCAGATGGGTGAAGACCTTCAACTCCGTACTCAAAAACGTCACCATGATCGGCAGCGGGTCGGCCAGTCCTGTAGTTTCCACCACCAGATAGTCCATCCGCTCTTCCCGCTCTAGCACGGCATACACCGCATCCACCAGACTGTCATTGATGGTGCAACAGATGCAGCCATTGCTCAGCTCCACCATATTTTCTTCCACCGACACCAACAGCTGGCTATCGATGTTGATGTCACCAAATTCATTCACCAGCACCGCCACCTTCAATTCCTGGCGGTTAGTCAAAATGTGGTTCAACAGGGTAGTTTTGCCGCTGCCCAGAAATCCGGTAATCAGGGTCACCGGCATCCCCCGTTTGGGAATCAATTCTGATAATGAAGCGGTCATAGTATCGGCCTCAAGGCGTGAGTGGGCTCCTGAAGGGGCGCACCGCCGTGCGCCCGTACTGAATTAGGGGGCGATCGCCCGGGCAGTCGGAATGAGAGCGGCCAGCAGAAAAATCCCCAGTTGCACGGCGACAATGCTGGGGCCGGAGGGTAAGTCAAACAGAGCGGAAAGGAGCATGCCAATGACCGCGCTCACTGCACCCAAGCCGGCGGCGATAAGGATGTAGTGGGTGAATTTACGGCTGAGCAGACGAGCGGCACAAGCCGGAATGACGACAAAAGCACTGATGAGCAGCACGCCGATCGCTTTGATGGAAATACCCACCACCAGGGAGAGCAGCACAATGAAAGTCGTTCGCTGGGCCGAGACAGAAACGCCCCGAGCGATCGCCATCGGTTCATGCAAGGTGAGGAGAATTTGCGATCGCAGCGTCAGGCCAATGAACCCGGCACACACTGCTAGCAGTACGGTACCGAAGATCAGATCGGCGGTTTGCACCGCCAGAATATCGCCAAAGAGGATGTTTGTAATGCCTCCTTGATACTCGTCCCGAAAGCTGAGCAAGATGATGCCCACCGCCAGAGAGGAGGAATAAATGATATTCAACAGGGCATCAGTCCAGAGCTGAGTGCGTTCCAGAAAGTAGGTCACCACCAGGGCAAACACCACTGCAAAGGGCAGCAGCACCCAGGACGGATTGAACCCCAGCAGCAGTCCAATGCTGATGCCCAACAGGGCCGAATGGCCCAGGGCATCGCTAAAAAAGGACAACTGCCGGAGGATGGTAAAGCTGCCCAGTAAGCCCCCCATTAGCCCGGTCAACACGCCTCCCATCAGCGCTCGCTGCATAAAGGGCAGTTGAAACAGTCCGATAACGCGGGTGAATTCAGCTTCAATGGTCATGGTGGTGGGGCTGACAGGTGTGGTGATAGCGAACGAAATTTGACCCATAGGCCAAAGACAACTGCTCAGGCGCCAGGGCATGGTCAGGCGGCCCCTGGCACAGCAGCTTGCGGTTGATGCAGAGGACGCGATCGCAGCTCCGGCGTACCATATCCAGGTCGTGGGAAATCTGCAAAATGGCCCAGCCCTGTTCTTGCTTGAGCTGATAGAGCAATTGATAAAACTCCGACTCGCCCAGGATATCTAAGCCTGCGGGGGCTTCATCCAAAATCAACAGGGAGCGGGGCCGTACTAGACAGTAAGCGAGCAGCACCCGCTTGGTTTCCCCACCAGACAAGCCGCTCACCAGCTGATTTCGCAGGTGCCATGCCTCCACTTGAGCCAGTGCGGCTCGCACCGCTTGACGCCGCGCCCGGCCACCCACCCAGGGCAGTTGTGGCCCGATGCGGTCCCAGCCTAGTCCCACCAGTTCCGACACGGTAATGGGAATGCGGCGATCGAACAAGAAGTTCTGAGGCAAATAAGCAATCTGCTGTCGCACTGCTGGAGGCAGATAGCCCTTAGCCGACAGGGCATGGCCTAAGACGACAATTTGGCCCGCCTGACGCGGCAAAATGCCCAGCACCGCCTGAATTAACGTGCTTTTTCCGGCTCCGTTGGGGCCGATAATTGCGGTGTCGGTGCCCGCCGGTACGGTAAAAGACACTTCCTGCACCGCCGGGTGAGCGCCGCGATACACCGTCAACCCCTGCACCACTAAAACCGGATCGTTCAAGCGCTGACTCCTGACTGCACCAATAAAATCACCCATCAGAACCGGTAGCCGACGTGCCGGGGTACTCCGGCTACCGGTTGGGGTAATTGGAGGGGTAGCCATGCCTGGTTAGAAGCCTCGAAGCTAACCACGAGATTATCAGCATTCTGGCGCATGATAGTGAGGTAGTAGTCGGGCTGCACCGCTTCGGAGTCACCTGTTTCGAGGGGATCAAACACACTGATGCTGATATCCAGGTCGCCGGCGATCGCATCAAAAGATTCTTGACCCGCCTGGGGTTCCGTCAGGATTGTTTTCAGCCCTTCTGCCTGCACCGTTTCCATCACCCGCTTCACATCTTCAGGCGAGGGACTTTCTTCGGGAAAGCCCACCAGCGTTTCGGATTGCAGTCCATAGCTGTCGGCAAAGTAAGCGGCAAAGTCATGGAACACCACAAAGGTCTGTCCTTCAAAGGGGGCCAACTTTTCGCTAATATCCGCGTCTAGGGCTTGCAGGTCAGCAATAAACGCCTCGGCATTAGCGGTGTATTCGGCTTCGCCTTCGGGATCAGCGGCAATCAGCCCATCCCGGATATTTTCCACCTGCTCAATCACCCGTTTGGGGTCCAGCCAGATGTGAGGATCGAATTCACCATGCGCGTGACCGTGGGCTTCTTCTTCGGCATGGTCATGCTCTTCGCCCTCATGGTCATGCTCTTCGCCCTCAGCGTGGGCGTCTTCTTCGGCATGGTCGTGCTCTTCACCTTCAGCGTGGGCGTCTTCTTCGGCGTGGTCATGCTCTTCACCTTCAGCATGGGCTTCACCCTCAGCATGGTCATGCTCTTCACCTTCAGCGTGCTCCTCACCCTCAGCATGGTCATGGGCTTCGCCTTCGGCATGATCATGCCCCTCTTCCTTAGCGTGATCGTGATCATCGCCTTCAGCACTGACGAGGGTAGCAATGCCTTCACTGGAATCGATAATTGCCAGGTCAGCATTGCCTGCGTTCTCGATCATGTCATCTAGGAAAAATTCCATCTCCAGGCCATTTTTGACCAGCACATCGGCATTGGCGATCGCCTGAGCATCGCCCGGTTTGGCCTGATACTCATGGGGTCCCACGTTTGTTGGCAGCAGTTGTATCACTTCAGCGCGATCGCCTGCTACGGCTGTGGTGAACTGGGTCACGGGCAAGAAAGTCGTCACCACCTGCAATGGATCTTCTGGGACGGCGGCGACTTCTGATTCTGGAGACTCCGCCTCGCTGGTGGTGGAGGGTGCGGCACAACTGCCCAGGCCGAAAGCGATCGCCCCCACTGCCACCCATGCGGTTCGCTGAATTGATGTTTGCAAAAACTGTCTAGACATGGCTTATTGTCCTTGGGGCCAAAATAGACAACACGAATGCGATAAAAATCGAGAATGATTATCGTTTCCAATAAATTTACACCATATCGTTATGAGTCGTTGCGATTCAATCCAAAGAAATTTTGAAGCCTGCCCTGTCTAATGTCTGCACGACTCAACAATGCGCCAGCTCCGAATGGGGTGCTGGCAGCTTTGCAACGCCATCACCATGACCTATTTCCTATTTACAGGACGGTCAGTCATTTCTGATCACTACTTGCTAAGTGAAGGAAGCTAGGATGCTAGCTCGCTTTGCCGAGCTAAAGGCTTAGGGTAAGACATTGCTCGTGTGCAGCCATAAATGGAGCAGCGCTCTACTCCGCTACGATCGCCTGCTGCTATTGAACCGCCGCCTAATCGCCAACGATACCCACAGGCGGTAATGACGATGGAGAATATTCAGTAAGCCTGTAGCGAAAACATTCAGCCTTCTCTAGATGGCAAAGCGGATATGACGTTCTTTTGTCAAAACCTTGGATTCAACATGCCTGGTCAGCGGTTGCCAATGCTCTTTACATTATTACGCAAGATTTCGAGCAATCTGCTCAAACCGATTTGTACACTTGGCATCGCTTTCGCCATACCTTTTCAATCGCTGGAGTCGGCGATCGCGAGTCTCAGCCCCAGCCCCCACAAACTTTGCTATGTGACACGGTAGCAGCAGATTTCTTTGTCGGAGACAATTTTGTTGATTAGAAACTTACTCAGAAGTGCCGCGTCTGACACGCTACGGCTAATGTCGGCAGGCTTCTGTCGTCTGCCCTCTCTCACCCGCAACGAGTTGGTACTCAAACTCCCAACAATCTTCTGAAGTCTGGCGATACAGAATCGCGCTCGTCACTCCAGGCGTTGTCAAAGAATCAAAAGCCAAACGATACTCGCCATCTGCGCTTTCTTCAAAATCTGTGATTAGCGTGGAGACTGGCTCACCATAGCTGCCGCCAAACGGGCTGGGGTTGCGCTGCGCCAGGGCATCGAAGGAGCCCGGTTCTATTTGCAGCTCAGGGTCAAAAGCCCCGTGATGGCAACCCACAACATAAGGCGGGGTTTTGGTTGTGAAATGTACAAATCCACCCTCTGGTAACTGTACCGCGTTGCAAGCATCTAGGACTTCATTCGGTAGGTAACTCAGATCGCTGTATCGACCCCGTCCATAGTACTCATCCCCCCCTTCACCGAAATAGACAGGAGTGCCGTCGAGGCCAAAGGCAATCGGGAGTTCAGGATTATGCTCATCCATCAAACAAACCGGTGCGTAATGGTAGTGATAGTCTTCACCTTGCCCTGAGTGGCCGCCACACTGGTCTAACTCGCCCTGAACGACGGTGTCATTGCGCTCTTCATAGTTATCTAGCGAAGTTGGAGCATCAGGTCGTCGCTCGTAATGAAAAATGGGTACCCCGTCAACTGCCACCGCGATGGGGCCACGGGCGCTGGCTTCCACGGGGTCAGCTAGCCAAGAAGGGGAAAGGGGAATTCGCCACTGATAATTGTAGGGAACCGCCACTCTTTGGATCCAGGATATGATGCCGACCATCGGCTTATCTTCGCGACTGCCAGACGCCAAATCAGGCAGACCGGTCGCAGTGACTTCAAGGAAATCAGCCGTACAATTGGCGGCCTCAGGATCGAGGTGTGACTCAACAGCCGCTTCATAGGTTGTGCAGTCTGCTGCGATTGGCGAACTTTGTGCCAAATCGGTGGGCAGACTTTGCCCCACACTAGAGCAGCCCCAGATTAGAAACACCATGGCTATTGTCAGTTTGGTGGCACGTAAAACCCGGCTGATCAGATTATTATGTTGCACTGGCATTATCAATCTCCTTAGTGCCAGGTACGGCTCTAACCACTGTTAAACCCAGATAAGGCACATGGGCTTTCAGTTGTTTTTCTACGGTATTGGTAATCGCTTGAGTTTCCTGGAGGGAAAGGTTAGGCGGTAGCATCATGTCCATCTCCACCTGGAGCCGATGCCCTAGCCAACGAGTCCGCAGATTTGCGATCGCTTCAGTTTCAATTTCAGGCACATGACTGATTGCATGGTGGAGCGAGTCTAGTACCTCTGGTTCCACGCCATCGAGCAAGCGACTCAAAATCGTCTGTCCCGACCCCCAAACAATTTTGAGCAACACGGCGGCGATCGCTAAACCAATCACCGGATCAGCCCAGGCATAGCCCAAACTCACACCCACGACACTGAGCAACACCGCCAGACTTACCAAACCATCTGCCATAGCGTGGTAGCCATCGGC
>JBCBJE010000161.1:0-8532 GCA_038523735.1 Cyanobacteria bacterium J06626_18
GGTTTCCGACCATTCACAGCGATCGCGTTGTCTTTGTCTGTGAAGATGATCTGTGGAGTGTGCCGGTTGCAGGGGGTGGGGCGGTTCGACTGACGGCAAACCTGGGCGAAGTCAAAGCTCCTATGTTCTCCCCAGACGGCAGTCAACTGGCCTTTATTGGTCGCGAAGAAGGCCATGCTGAAGTGTACGTGATGCCATCGGCAGGCGGGAACGCTCGGCGGCTTACCTTCCTGGGAGCCAATACTATGGTTGCCGGCTGGAGCCAGGATGGGCAGTCGATTCTGTTTGCCAGTAATGCCAGTCAGCCATTCCCCCGGTTGATGGAGCTGCACAGCGTTAGTGCTGAAGGTGGACTGCCGCAGCGACTGCCCTACGGCATGGCCCATGCGATTGCCTTTGGTCCAAATGGTAGAGCTGTCTTGGGGCGCAACATTGCTGAACCTGCCTACTGGAAGCGCTATCGTGGCGGTCGAGTCGGGGTGCTGTGGGTGGATGCGACCGGTGACGGACAGTTTGAGAAGCTGTTGGATTTACAGGGCAATGTGGCCTCACCGATGTGGATCGGCGATCGCATCTATTTTCTCTCTGACCATGAAGGCATCGGTAACCTGTATTCCTGCACGCCGACAGGGCAAGACCTGCAGCAATTGACTGAGCAGCGAGAATACTACGCCCGCAATGCAACCACCGACGGCCAACGGATTGTGTACCATGCTGGTGCCAACTTGTTCTGCTATGACGTTGCCTCGGGGGCTCAGCACGAAATTCCTATCGAGTTCCACAGCCCTCAGGTGCAGCGGCAGCGCAAATTTGTGGCCACAGGAACCTATCTGGAAAGCTACGATTTTCATCCTGAGGGGCATTCAACGCTAATCACAGGTCGGGGCCAGAGCTTCTGTTTCGGCAACTGGGAAGGGGCGGTGACGCCTTTGGCCGAAGCTGAGGTGGGCCGCTATCGACTGACACGCTGGCTACCAGACGGCATCCGATTGGTGACGGTGTGCGATCGCAGCGGCACGGAAACCCTGGAAATCCTGCATCCCGATTTTGAGGTTGAACCAATTTCATTGACGGGACTCGATATTGGTCGCGCGATCAACCTAAAAGTGTCGCCGAATGCAGATCAGATCGTGCTCTCGAACCATCGCCACGAACTGATTTGGGTGGATCTAGATAGCCGTCAGCAGCAGATTTTGGATCACAGCCGCTACAGTCGCATGTATGGCCTTAACTGGTCGCCCGATGGTCAGTGGGTGGTCTATAGCTGCAGCGAAGCTCAACACACCTCCTCCATCAAGCTCTGTCGGGTAAGCGATGGCCAGACCTATCGGCTAACGCCGCCGCGCTTCAATGATTTTGCTCCTACCTTCGACCCCCAGGGCAAGTTCATCTACTTCCTATCGATACGAGAATTTAACCCTGTCTACGACAGCGTTTACTTCGACCTGAATTTTCCTCAGGCTACGCGCCCGTTCCTCATTTCGCTGCAAAAGGATACCCCGTCTCCCTTTATCCCCGTTCCTAAACCGCTGAATGAAAACAACGGTAAAAATGCCAAGGCTGCTGAAGCGGCAAGTTCTACCTCACCGGCATCGGAAGCGACGGATGCGGACCCAGCTCAGGGCAACACCGTTCCGCCCTTGAAGATTGACTTTGACGGAATTGAGCAGCGGGTAGTGGGGTTCCCAGTACCCGAGGGGCGCTATCAGCAAATTTGGGGCCTGAAGGACAAGGTGCTATTCAGCTCGGTTCCCATAAAAGGCAGCTTGGGACGAAATTGGGCCAGCACCAAACCGTCTGCCGACGCCAAAATTGAGATCTACGACTTCACTAACCAAACTCGGGAACTGGTTGCCAAGAACGTCACCAGCTTCAAAGTTGCCAAGGACAACAGTACGCTGATTTATCGGTCGGGCGATCGCCTGCGCGTGTGTGCGGCCAAAGCCCAACCAAAGAAAAACAACGGTCCGGGCAACGGCGAGGCCAATAAGCCCAACCGCAAAACTGGCTGGCTGGACCTCAAGCGCGTTCGGATTTCAGTCGTGCCACAGCAGGAATGGCAGCAAATGTTCCGCGAAATCTGGCGGCTGCAGCAGGAGCATTTTTGGACCCCGGATCTATCCGGGGTGGATTGGGAGCACGTCTATAAGCGGTATCGTCCACTGCTCGATCGCGTCTCTACTCGTTCCGAATTCTCGGATCTAGTTTGGGAAACCCAAGGCGAGTTGGGTACCTCCCACGCTTACGAAATGGGGGGCGACTATCGTAAAGCGCCCGACTACTATCTGGGCTTTTTGGGAGCCGACTTCACCTACGATGTTGACGCTGCAACCTACCGTGTTGCCCACATTGCTCAAGGCGATACCTGGAGCAAGGAAGCTTCGCCGCTGCAGGAAATTGGATTGAATGTGCAGACGGGCGATCGCCTCTTGGCCATAAACGGTCAGCGGTTGACAGAGCATCGAGCGCCCCATGAGCTGCTAGTACATCAGGCTGATTGCCCAGTGCAGCTTACGGTTGCGGACAGTGCAGGACAAAACCAGCGCACGGTAACGGTTAAAACTCTGAAAAATGAAAGCCGCCTTCGCTATCGCGAATGGGTGGAGCGGAACTACCAGACGGTGGCTGAGGCGACTGAAGGACGAATAGGCTACGTCCATATTCCCGATATGGGACCTGCAGGGTATGCCGAATTTCACCGTTACTATTTTGCTGAGGTCCATAAACAGGGGCTCATCGTGGATGTCCGCTTTAACCGGGGCGGTCATGTCTCACAGCTAATTCTCGAAAAGCTGGCGCGGCAACGTATTGGCTACGACGTGCCCCGCTGGGAGCAGCCAGACCCCTATCCCTCGGATTCCATGCTGGGGCCAATTGTCGCGGTCACCAACGAACATGCCGGATCGGATGGCGATATCTTTAGCCACTGCTTCAAGCTGATGAAGATTGGTCCCCTCATTGGTACCCGTACTTGGGGCGGTGTGATTGGCATCTCACCCCGGCATTACCTGGTGGATTCGAGCATTGTGACACAGCCAGAGTATTCTTTCTGGTTTGAGGATGTGGGCTGGCAGGTCGAAAACTACGGCACTGACCCGGATATTCCTATTGATATCCCGCCCCATGACTGGGCCCAGGGAAAGGATCCTCAGTTGGACGAGGCGATTCAAAGTGTGCTCAAGACGCTTGCTCAGAATCCACCACAGTTGCCAGAATTTGGCGATCGTCCTCAACTTCGTTTGCCTTAGAGGGTTCTTGGTTCTTAGTTCTTCGCTGATAGCTGATGGTTGATGGTTGGTTGTTATGGGTAGTTGGTGGAGTTGGGGCGAGGCATTTGGAGCGTAGAGTCTCGATATGTGATAGAGATACGGACCAAATGCCTTGCCCTTACAGAATGTTGCTCTCTCCATCTCCCACTCCCTCCGCTTTCCCTACCCCCCTTTTTCCACCACCCACTATCTCTCCACCCCCTCCCCAATTTCTCCCAATTTCTATCCGGCTTCTTCTCCCTTGCTCCTTACGTTGATGTTCACAGACGACAAAAAAGTTGTCTAGAACACAAAGCCCCCAATAGGAGTACAACCATGAAAAAAATTGCACTATCCTTGGCCATGACGGCTGCCCTTGCTGTCTGTGCAGCTACACCCTCAGATGCAGTAGAGCCTAACCGCTTTGATCAACTGCGTCGCGAGAACTTGGACAAAGATGCCGTTGACTTTGATGCACTGCGTCGCGAGAACTTGAACAAGAGCGCGATCGCGGCGCAAGTGAAGGGTTACAGCGGTGACAACGACTTCGACCAGTTGCGCCGTGAGAACCGCGACAAGAATGCTGTTAACTTTGACGCACTGCGCCGCGAGAACCTAAACAAGAGCGCTGTTGAAGCTCACTAGGCCAGCTGAACATCCAGTAGTGTAGCCATGAAATGCGAGAAAACCTCGCATCGTCTTGGCCCGGTGGGTCACACCGCGCGGAACCCACTGAGGCCCTTTTCAGCGCAGGCGTGTCTCACACAGGTAGGAATATTCCAGAAACTAGAAAATCGCCTTGAGGCACAATGCTTGTAACGCTGCCGTCCAATGACATCAGGCCGACAGCGATGGCGGTTGGAGCGATCGCTGCAGCAAACTCAATCCCACTTCAGCAGTCAGCGCTAGCAAGGCGACGGGAACAGCCCCAACTAACAAAATAGCAGTGTCGTAAGTGGCGAACCCCAACACGACAAAGTCGCCCAGTCCACCTGCACCAATAAAAGCGGCTAGGGTGGCACTGGCGATCACTTCCACAGTTGCGGTTTTAATTCCAGCGACAATCAGTGGCAGCGCTAAGGGAATCTCAACCTGGCGCAAGATTTGCTGTGGAGCCATGCCCATACCTACTGCGGCCTCACGAATGGCCGGATCAATGGTACGGAAGGCTACATCAGTGCTGATGAGAATGGGGGGCATTGCCAGTAATGTGAGAGCAAGTGCAGCGGAATTGAAGCTCAACCCTAAGATTGGAATTGCCAAAAACAAAATTGCCAGGCTGGGAATTACGCGCAAAGCATTAAAGAGGTTGATTGCGATCGCCGAAACTGTTTTTGATCGGGCGCTCCACAACCCCAAAGGAAGGCCAACCACCACGCCAACAATCAGCGGCAGCGCCACCAAAATCAGATGCTGCTGAAGGGCCGCAATAAACCGATCACCATCACTTAGAGCGAAATCAAGAGCCTGTTGAAGCACCGCAATTGGAGAGTTCTACACTATCGCTTTTCACTGTAGAGCATTCAGCAGCGTCTTCAGCGCAGCATCTTCAGCCTCGTTAATCTGATGATCCATCAGCGCAATATTGATCGCTTTAGACAAAGCGACCTCAGCGACCTCAGGCTCGAGGTCAGTCACCAGAACGTCCATGGGCGTCGGGACCCTAACTGCCGAACGAATCGCTTGCAGCATTGATTCGTCCAACCCGATCGCGACAAGCTGCGATCGCATCCCATCCCATGCTTCGACCACATTATCGGTAGAAGCAGCTAGGACGCAGGCCAGCAGTCGATGTACCTTACTTTTCTGAGCTGAGGTCATCGCGTCGTATGTCAGTGGCGGATGCGCTCCGGCAGAGCTATGACCCAAGTTGGTCAAAATCTGTCCCCATTCGGATTCGGTGCATTGCTCCGGTTTGCCAACTCGCAGCGAAACTTGAATGCGATCGCCTTCCGTTTTGAGATGCGTCACTTCGGCCTGAACGCCCAGATATCCTAGCCACTGGGATACCATATTTACCAGTTTGGTCCCTGCTGATGGCGTCTGTGCCAGCATCTGAACCTGAGAACGGACCAACGGACGCACCAATTGATGAAGCATAGGTCTATCCTGAAACCCGAGAGTTGGTTGTATTTTACTGGCTTCGCTTGAAAAAAGCTTTGGCTTAGATGTGCTGAAATTGTTGCATAGCAATCACGAAACCTTCAGGCTCACAGGGGTAAATACCTGACACGAACAGCTTCGTCACTGGCTGAAACAATTACACCTGCGGGTAAGGCTTCTTGAAAACCTCTAGAATTGCAGCCAGGCGCTCGTTAACAAACTCTGAGGTTTTATTACTTAACCGAAACAAGACGGGGCTGGGAAATTGCGCCCGATTCATAGTCAACAGAGCCCCAAATCCCAGATCCATTGTTAGAAGAATAGGTCTTTCAGCAAGTGCTTTGGCCATTACCGCTGAATCGGAGAGTTTTTCAAGACCTGCTTCATTTAGTCGAATAGCTTCGTGTCCTTGCGATCGCAGCCCTGTGACTGTACGTGGAGAAATCCCCATGTCCGCTAAAAATCTCACGCAGCCTTTTTGATGGGATAGGGGTGGATAGTTTCTGTGGCTAGCCAAGCAGCATATTTCAGCGACTGTTGAATATCAGCAATCTCTAGCTCAGGATACTCTTCAGTAATTTCTGTTTCAGACCGACCATTAGCTAGCAAATTCAGAATTAGAGAAACCGTAATCCGCATCCCACGGATACATGCTTGACCAGCCATAATGCTTGGGTCAAAGGTGATCCGGTCGAACTTTTCCATCAAGGTTTGCCTAACCAGCGTTCTCCTCTAGTGTAATTCCATCCTTGTTACCTGTTGCCTCTTTGCCGCAGGCTAAGATTGAACGGCGACTGGGATGCTGCCAATGACTGTTTTTACCCGAGCCAATTCTCTGAGTCCTAACGGATCTTCTCCACCCAAACGACCCATTATTCAGTTTGAAAAGGTCTCACGGATTTACGGTACCGGGGAGGCAGCGGTGCGGGCCTGTGACTCGATCTCACTCGCCATTCAGCAGGGCGAATACTGCGCCATTATGGGGCAGTCTGGGTCTGGCAAAACAACCGTGATGAACATCATTGGCTGTCTGGATCGCCCCACCAAAGGACGCTATCTCTTAGATGGCATCGACGTTTCGCGTTTGGGCAAAAATCGACTAGCCCGTATTCGGAATCATAAAATTGGCTTCGTTTTTCAGCGGTATGAACTGCTCAATAACCTCACAGCCTTAGAAAATGTCATCTTGCCGATGATGTACGCCGGGATTGGGGGACGGGAACGACGACGACGAGCCGAGACAGCACTGGTCCGCATGGGGTTAGGAAATCGCATGGACAAGCGACCGACTCAATTGTCTGGAGGCCAACAGCAGCGCGTTGCCATTGCTAGAGCGATCGTCAACCATCCCTTGCTGCTGCTGGCAGATGAGCCAACCGGAGCCTTAGACACCCATTCGGCCCAAGAGGTCATTAATATTTTTGACGAGCTGCATGCCAGCGGCATCACGATTGTGATGGTGACCCACGCCCCTGAGGTAGCCGCCTACAGCAAGCGGATTATTCAGGTTAGTGATGGGCACATCGTTGATGAAAGATTTTCCACGTCCCCCCGATCCCAGGGGGCTATCGGTAATACCAGTATGATTTAGCTTTTGATCGCGAGATCCCAGGGGTCTGTCGGTGCCGCCAGCGAGATTTAGCTTTGACCGAGACCCCTGGGATCTGAAGACCTACAATTGCGATAGCGATGGACTTTGACCAGAGTAAATCTGTGGACCCCAGCACTCAAGAAGATATCCAGGCGGCATCTCCTCCCCTGCCTCAACTGTCTCCCCCAATTGAAGACCCTGGTCTTCTTGACGAGCCGGGTCAACCCCGCCCTGGACTGCGGTGGCTTTTTGGGTCTGGACTGATAGCGTTGGTGGGCATCGGTGGTTGGGTCGGCTATCAAACCTTTTTGCGCCAGCCACCGCCTGCTGTTGAGGTGATGACGGTTCCCGTTGCCCGTCAGAATTTAGAGGTTACCATCACCGAGGCTGGCATCGTTGAACTAGGAGGACAGCAGACCTTCAAGGCACCTAGCGATGTAACCGTGCAATCAGTGCTGGTAGAAGAACGGCAGCGGGTGAGTGCGGGACAGGTATTGTTAGAGCTGCGCGATCGCACCCTGCAGCAAACCCTCGACGACCAGCTGGTAGAAAACCGCATTAACCAGTTGACCCTGCAGCGCAGTCAAGAAGTCTTGGCAGAACGGCAATCGCGGCTAGCCGATGCCGAAGCTCGGCTTCTAGATTCGCAGGAGCTCCTAGACCAGGGCTACATCTCAGAGGATGACTTTCGCCAGGATGAACGAGCGGTTGAGGATGCCCAGTCAGATGTAAGGGATGCGGAAATTGACTTGGCCAAGGCTGAACTGCAAACCCAGCAGGACACGGTCACCATAAACAATATTCGCCTGCAGTTGGAAGATAACCAAATTATTACGCCGCTGGATGCGATCGTTCTCAAGGTAGATGTGAAACCAGGCGATGGCGTCGAACGAGAGGGCCGGCTACTAAGCATTGGCGATCCCAATCAGGAAGTCATTCGCCTGCAGTTAACAACGCTGAATGCCGGTAAAGTCGCTATCAATCAGCCCGTGCGGGTGCGTCTTATTGGTCCTAATCCTGAGGCATTTGAAGGGCGCATTGTGAGAGTATCGCCCCAAGCCGTCAGCGACCAAAATGGCAACGCGGAACAGGCGACTGTCGAAGCCGAGGCGCAGCTGACGCAACCCAGCGATGTGCTGATTCCGGGAAGTGCTGTGAGTGTCGAAGTCGTGCTCAACCAGCGTCAGAATGTGCTGGTTATTCCCGTGACCGCCCTACAGCGCGATGCAGCTACCCCCTATGTGTGGGTACGAGACGCAAACGACACCGCACAACAGCGCGAAGTTGAGACTGGTTTGGAAACGTTGGAAGCGATTGAGATAGTCGCGGGTCTGCAGGCTGGTGATGAAGTGATTGTTTCTCTGCCTCCAGAGGTGACGTTGACGCCGGGGCAACCGCTGATCGATCCGCAGCCTGGGGAAGTGGATGAGTAGGAGGGTGGATGGGTGGTGGGTAGTGGGTGTTAAGGAGATAGGGCGATAGGGAGAGTAAAATCCTGTAAGGGCAAGGCATTTGGCCCGTATACTTATTACCCATCGACGAGACTCTACGCTCCCAATACTTCGTCCCAACTCCACCAAACGTCAACTA
>JBCBJE010000162.1:0-8468 GCA_038523735.1 Cyanobacteria bacterium J06626_18
CTCCGCTGAGGGCGGAAACCATATGAGGTCTCAATAAACTCAGGCTCGTAGATTGCTTCCAGAATCCGCCGCGTCTGTTCTTGCACAATTTTGTCCTCGGTGCAGCTGATGCCCAGAGGACGAACACTGCCATCTTCTTTCGGAATCTCCACCAGGCGCACCGGCTGCGGCTGGTACGACATCTGGTGGAGGCGACGGTGCAGATCCTGGAGATTGGACTCCAAGTTGGCCCCGTACGCGGCCTTGGTGACGCCATCGACGCCTAATGCCTTCCGGCCATCCAACGACTCGAAGCAGGCTTGCAGGTTCCCCACACTGTAATGGTGCATCAGCGCCGTGAAGGGCGCTGTCGGTTCCCGCTGTGCCCGACTTGCTATCCGTTCAATTCCCGTTGCCGCCGAAGCTCCACCTCTGCGTGTGGTCGGCGTTGCCCTTGAACGGTTGACTTGATGTGTCCCGCTTCGCTCCATGGGCGTTACTCCATTTCCTCACTACTATCAGGACATCCGACTTCCCACAGACCGTCAGGCTTCCTCCCGGTTGGCCGGTTGTGCTGCCTTACCCTCCACTGGAAGGAGTCGATGGGATCTCCCGAGTTCCCGACTTTGCCTTGAAGACGTGCCACGGTCTCTGACCCCGGTGGACCCTCAAGAGCCATGGCAGTCGGCTCTTTTGGTATGGCCTTCCGTGTTTTGGAGCACGTCGGCATCCACTTTTGAATGTCGATAACGGGGCTCTATCCCTTCACGCTAATGCATTGCAGCCCATCTTCTCCTTGTGTACGCTTCGCTGATTTCGTTACCGAAACCAACGCAACACTCAGTACCTGTGCCTCGCCAAGGCTTACAGGATGGGGATTTACACCCCATTGACAAAGCCGAGCTTTGCTCGGCGCACCCAAAAGCTGACAAGACCCCGAAGTGGGCGCGATTTTGCAATGTCTACTTACCTGCTCACCCCCTGCTGCTGGCCTATGCCAGGAGTACGCTGAGCAACATCGCCATGTTCTCTAGCCCCTCCAACCCGGTCGCCCGCATCGGCCCATCGAACGGGAGTTGTTTGAGCCCATCGCCACCTCTGCCATCCAGTGGAGCATCCTCGGCACGGCCCCAGAAACGGGCATCGCTCAGCTCGATGGGATGATTCAACGTCTACTCATCCCCGCACATCTAGAGGTGCTGTGCCAGCATCCCTTGCCGGAGTGAATGAGGCGATCATTTCGCTGCGCCTCGATGGCCTCCTGGAATCAATGATCCTCACCGAGCACGGCAAACATTGTTTGGGTGAATCCCGCCCCAAGCCGATTGAGGCAACTCATGAACTCATCAAGCTCTGGCTCAAGGCACTGCCAGAAGTCGAAACCAATCTGCTCAAAGCCGTCTTTGCTGCCAAAGCCGTCTTTGCTGCCGATGTCGCCATTACCGTTCAAGAATGGTCCGAGCTGACAGGCTACAGCTACAACAATTTCTCGAAAGGGAAACCCTGTCGCGCTAAAAGTCGCGCCAAAAACCGATTACTCCGTCTCGGATTGCTCTCAGAGCGGAAACCCTCTCGAAAATACGTCCATAACATCAGCTCAACCTTGAAGCAGCAACCGATGTCCTATGCCTCCTCTGAAAGATAAACTTTAGTATCGTACAGCGACATCCACTAATAACAGGAGTACTCTTAATAACTAAGAGGCGAATCAATATTCCCTCGGTCTGAATAGTTCAGTTCACGTTAGATAGGAGGTTTCTTATCGATTTAGCGTCTGAATCTATTGCATCAAAATCAGCAGCACTCGACTCAGTTGTTGATATTTCCTTTACTAACCTCTAAGAGAGCAATCTGATCGATACCCAAAGACTCAACAATTTAAAGCGAGGGTATCAAAAGAATCTCTAGAAAGTATCCCCCATTTGAGGAAGTCCCTCACGGACGAGCTTGAGTGCTGCCAACAGTGTTATTGTATTTCGGTTTTTGAAGAGGTCAACGATAGAAAAGGCCCTGACTCTGCCTTCAGACATCAGGGCCTTTTGAGTCGTTATTTTCAGATACAACCTAATCTCCTTAGTAGTCTTGTTGAGGCTCTCAGAAAGACGTTTTGACGTGCTTAGTCGCCCGCCTCAAGCTACTTACCGAGCGTTCGCGACGCGCTCACCACTCACGAGGCCATGAGGCTTTATGATCCTTATCAGCTCAATACGGAGTCTCACGACAGTGACTCCCCCAGACATTGACTTCTCTCTTCCGAAAAATACTTCACTTCCCAGACGTCCAGTGGGATGCTATTGAGCTCATACAAATACGGCCTCGCTAATTCAACCGAGGCTATTGTCGCCAGTCCGAACCCAACAGGCTCCCCCTTAATCCTGCGATATCAAGGGCTTCACCTCTAAAATGGGAGTCGTCCCATTCCTTTAGTCCATCAACGCGCCACTGACCCCAGTTAAGATGCCAGTTGTTCATAGTCAACTTAGAGGCCAGCTCCTTCCTAATCAGCCCAGCGATCTCACCCGGTGTGGTCTGTCCCAGGCACAATTTGCTCAAGACACTCGCACCCATCATTGGTATCAGCTTGCGGAAGCGGGACCGGTCATCGGCTTACCTACTGAGTTTGACTTCTACAAGTCCGTCGGCGGCCAACGCCCTGATGTAGTCAAAGAGAAAACGGTCGCAACGGTCTAACGTCCCACACTCATACGCCAAAAGAGTCGCCTCAACCGCTCTAACGATCGCCCATCGTGTCATCCGTTCTGCTCCTGAGCTTCCCATCCAGACTTGGAACGAAGCCTCCAGTCCCCACTCAACAAACCGACGACGCATACGCTCAACGGTCGCGACGCCAACATCCAGGGCAGCAGCAATGTCCTTATCGAGCCAACTGCTACTTGTCTGATTGTAATCAGCTTTGAGTAAGGTGCGCGCTCGTGTGATTTGCTCAGCTGCACGGCGTCCCATCGTGGCGAACGGCTCCAAATAGGCCCGTTCATGAGCACTCAAAGCAACAATATATTTCTTGACCATGAGGGAAAACAGATGCATCCCTCTTACCCTAGCAACCTATCACCTATTAGTTGACACACCACTAGAGGTTAAGCAAACGGTTGTATTCAGCTTTGACGGTACCGTAGCATTCGCAAGCTGCCGATTCGAGCGCTTCGCGGTCGAGAATCTCGATCTGGCCACGGTTGTAGTGGATGAGTCCGGCTTGCTGTAGGGTTCCGGCGGCAACGGTGACACTGGCCCGACGAGTACCCAGCATACTCGACACAAAATCTTGTGTCATATGTAGGGTTGCTGAGTGAGCAAAGTCTTGAGACTGTAAAAGCCAACGGGCTAGCCGCTCTTCAATGGGGTGAAACCGATTACAGGCAGCGGTTTGACTGATCTGAGCGAGGAGTGCCTGGGTGTAGCGCAACAAAAGGGTATGAAGCGATTCTCCTCGATCGAACTCAGTTTTGAGGACCGAGGCACTGAGGGCGATCGCGTTGCCCGCAATCTGGACGATCGCCCGACTAGAGTCATGCTGGCCCCCTAGATAGACGCCATAGCCAACCATGCCATCGTTCCCAACAATTCCTGCTTCCACGGTGGCGCCGTTCTCCATGACTTGAACCAGCGAAATCATCGCCTGATTAGGAAAATAAACCGTGTCTAAAGGCTCAGCTGGTTCATATAGGACCTGCCCTAGCTCTAAGTCAACTTTCCTTAAGTACGGAGCTAGCCGTGCGTAATCAGTTTCCGGCAAGATTGCTAGCAGATGATTGAGCTGCTCGGATTGGTCTAAGAGCGATTTATCTTGAGATGATTCATCTTCACGCAAGTTGGGCATCGGTTTTGAGTAGATTACTGGGAAAAAACTGGAACGGTATGAATTGCTCTCTAATGTTTTGGGAAAACCGGCCCCAGCGCCTCTATCTCAAGTCTGAGTTCAATCCGCGTTGCCGCAATGGACCTAGCGAATTCTTTGGCTAATTGCTTGCAAGCGTTCCTGCTCTGCACGCAATAGCGCATAACAATCGCAAGCAGTTTGCTCTAAAGCAGCTCGGTCGAGGAGGATGATTCGGCCTCGGCTGTAGCGAATCATGCCTTGCTTTTGGAGCTGTCCGGCAGCGTGTGTAATTGTGGCACGCCGAGTGCCCAGCAGCAGTGCAATATATTTCTGTGTCAGCATCAGCTCGTCACACTGCAGCCGGTCCTGAGCGGACAAAAGCCAGCGGGCTAAGCGCGGGCCGACCTGATGGTGAATTTGACAAGTGGCGTTCTGCGCGGTTTGAGTCAGAAACCATTGGAGGTAGAGCAATACCTGCTTGTGTAGCGTTCCATATTGTTCAAACTCAGCCAGCAATACCTGAGCCTCAATTTTCATGGCTTCGCCAGGAACCTGTACAATCGCCCGACTCAGGGTAGATTCGCCTCCTAAAAGTGCCGGAACACCGACCATCCCTTCCCTGCCGATGAGGCCAAACTCGGTCTCGGTATGTTCCAGTGCTGAGCTAATTAGCGAAATCATGGCACTGATGGGAAAGTATATGTGCGTAATCGGCTCGCTCACCTTGTAAAGTGCTTCTCCTAGCAACAGCGATACACACTCCATCTGAAAGCGAAGGCGCTGATAGGCGTCTGCGGATATTGACGCCAGCAATTGATTGTTGAGACCGATATCGTGTTCAGATGAGCCAGTTGTCATAGCCTAAAGAAGAAATATATACCCTGACCATATCCAGATTCCTGGCCTTTGCCTGAAGGAAAAACTGCAGCTTCTAAATCAGACGTGGTTTATGTAGCTGCCTCTAACTTCAATCGAGACAAGCTAAAGCAGTGAGTGCATCTCAGGCGATCACGAAGGTCTTTAAGCCTTAGGCCAGGCACGACTGAAGATTCTTTTGTACGGTACCGTACCATTGCTTCAGAGTAAGCGATTTCAGCGTGACCGGAATCCTGTCACAGATAGATCTTTTTAGGATTTAAACAGATTTCGGCGATCAGCTCCCTGATGCTGCTTGCTTAGTTTACGCAAGACGGTTTCTTCAAGGTCAGCGTCTTGGACGTTCGCCAACGGTTATGGATAGGTCTTCAGCTCCAGCCAAAATTGACTCCCCTGATCCACAGCCGACACCACCCCGAATCGTCCGCCCAAGCGCTGGACACCCCGCTGGACAATCGCTAACCCGATGCCGGTCCCAGGGTACTCTTCCACGCCGTGTAGTCGTTCAAATGGGGTAAAGATACGCTTTTGATGCTGAGGGGCAATACCAATGCCATTGTCAGCGACCCAAATGCGCACCCATTGAGAGCCAGTTTGAGGACCGGCTGGCGAGGTATCGGATGAGCGATCGCTCAGCGCCGCCCAAATTCTTACCTGAGGCACAACATTTGGGGCTACAAACTTCACAGCGTTGCCGATTAAATTGCTTAATATCTGCTTCAAAATCGTATTTTGAGCCCGCACAGTGGGTAAATTCGGCCCTGTCTCAATATTGGCTTGAGTTCCTACCAAAGTCGGTTCCAGGCTAGTCAAGATGTCTTTCATAACTGCCGCCACGCTCACTTGCTGTAGCTTGATTTCAACCTGGCCTAAGTGGCTGTACATCAGTAAATCCTGAATCAGCACATCAAGATGCTCGGCGGCAGTAGCCATGCGGTGGATGTATTCATTTCCTAAGGCATCCAAAGTATTGCCATAGTCTTCTGCCAATACCTGAGCAAATCCCTGAATTGCCCGCAGGGGCGCTCGCAAATCATGGGCAACTGAGTAGGCAAAAGATTGCAGATCTTGGTTGGCGGCTTCCAACGCTTGGGTACGCTCTTGCACACGCTGCTCAAGGGTGAAGTTAAGCTGATGCAGTTCTTGTTCAACTTGTTTGCGGCTGATCACCGTTGCCAATAGATTAGCGACCGCTTGCAAGAAGTTGACGTCGTCCTGGATAAAGTGGCGTTTACGGGTAGAATTAATGGCCAACACGCCAAACGGGCGATCGCCGCTGCTAGGAATGACGACGCTCATGCCGCTCACAATACCGTAGTCAGTCAGCAATGGCGAGCCTTGAAACCGCGTTTCTGTTCGCAGATCTTCGAAAATAACTGGTTGCTGGGTCAGCAGCGTGTAGCCCGCTTGAGAGTTGACATCGGCACTAAGGATGGTCTGCCCTATCAAGTGGGATGGCCAACCAATGCCAGCGCGCAACAGGAGCGAGTGGTCTTGGTCTAGCAGTCCCAGTATTTTGCAGTATTTTACGTCTAGGCTGTCAGCAGTTGTTTGTGCAATCTGAGCAAATAAGGTTTCTAGATTCGATCCTAAAAGCGCTGTTTGACTCAGTTTGGCCACGGCAGCCTGCTGCTGCAACCGAGTTTTCAGGGCTACTTCAGCCTGTTTTTGCGCGGTCACATCAGCCGCTATCGAAACAACTGATCGTATTCCATTACGCAACCGTCCGAGGGAAGCTGAGCTGAATAGCCAAGTTCGGGTTGCGCCGCTGCGGGTTCGCACCTCAAACTCGCCTTCATCCAACTGCTGATTAAGGCTATAGAGGTCATTGATGCCCTCTAAAACAGCGTCCTGATATTCTTCGCCGTAGGCGCGCTTAGTCCATTCGCTAAGGGTGGGAATTTCGCTGGCGGCATACCCTGTAAGCTCAGAAACAGCCTGACTCATTTGGAGGATTTTGCCATCCTCACTATGGATAAATATGGGAAACGGTGCCTCGGCGATCGCTTGCTGGAAGCGGGCCTCGCGCTCCCTAAGCTTGGCGCTTGCCTGCCGTCGTTCGTGCGACGCTTGATCGACCCGACGCTCAAGTTCGGTCTGCTGAAAGACTAAACCAATTTGAATGGCGAGCCGCTTTAGAAGCTTGACTTCGGATGGCTGCCACGATCGCGGCACTGTGCAATGATGGGCAATCAGCAAGCCCCAAACCCTCTCCTCACGGGCAATCGGCACGACTAAGCTGGCTTTTACCTGAAGCGACTCTAAAAAGGTAATGTAGCAGGGTGCTAGCTGGGCGTTATAAATATCAGCGATTGTGCGGGTTTGGTCCTTCTTATGTCGCTTAATGTAGCTTGAGGCGAGACACGGATCATGAAACGGTGAATCGACAATAGATGTCCACCCGGGGGCTACTGATTCAGTTATCACCACACCTGTATCAGGCATCGGCAGATAGAAAATTACGACACGGTCTGTCTGCAGAGCCCGTCGCACCTGCGTCACAGCGGCTTGTAGAACTTTATCTAAACTAGATGCTTCGCCTGCGAATTGGGCAATCTGTGCCGCAAACTTGTCCGACTGCAGCGTTTGATAACGTTCCAACTCAGCCTGCCTAGCGCGGGTAATGTCAGCAATCGTACCCAGCATCCGTTCCGACTGATGATTAGGGCTGGGATAAAACTGCCCTTTGCCGTTAAGCCAGCGCACTGAGTCATCAGGCCAGATCACCCGAAATTCAATATCGCATTGGGTGTTGCTGCGAAAAGCCTGCTCTACAGCCTGCTGAACAAGTACACGATCGTCTGGATGCACTCGTTCAAAGAACGCTTCAGAATTGCTGAAAGCATGGCCAGATATACCAAAGAGCGAACCTACCTGATCCGAACAAAAAAGCGCGTTGCTGTGCGATCGCCATTCCCAAGTCCCCATTTGGGCAGCTTCTAAGGCAAGCTGTAGACGCTCTTCGCTGCTGCGTAGCTGACGCCTCAGGCGGACCTTCTCAATTGCCTGCAAAACACTGTGCTGTAATGATGGTGGCGTAATCTGATCCTTGATGAGGTAATCCTCAGCTCCTGCCTTAATCGTCTGAGCTGCGATCGCTTCACTCCCCTGCCCCGTGATCATGATTAGGGGAGGCATCTGTGCACCCATATGGCCTTTGAGCGCGGTCAGGAATTCTAGCCCGTTCAGATCTGGCAACAGATAATCTAGCAAGATGACATCAGGCCGAGTCTGCTGACAAATCGTTAGGCCCACGCTGCCTCGAGCCGCTTCCAAAATGGTGCATGCAAATTCTGTAGCGCGATGTAGGTAGCGACAATAGGAGTCCCGATCAATATCATTGTCATCCACGACTAATATCGTGAGTGCTGGCTGAGCCATTGGTATAAGTCCCGCCGCATCACAGCTGTGATGTAGCTTTGTAATCTGAGTAATCCGAAGTTGATGCCGCTCTTATCCATAAGCAAGTATGCCTAGTTCTCGGACATCAGGCAAAGCCTTGCAAGTGTAGCCAGTCATCGACCAGCCAAAGCACCTCACCGGCTATAAGGAGCAAGATTAGTCAGGCAACCTATGGTTGACTGATGAGTTCTTGATACCACTTTGACGAGATCGCCCACAGTGATTGGAATGTAATTCTTCCGAATTTTGCGTGAAGTATCACATAGCATCTGAGCGTTGTTATCACAGCAAACTCTAAAGGTTGAATTTGCCAATGCCTCAGTCACGATACCTTCCATTTCGACAAAATAGCTTTCCATACTTAGATATCTCC
>JBCBJE010000163.1:0-8445 GCA_038523735.1 Cyanobacteria bacterium J06626_18
AAAGCTGATTCAGCAAACCTTGCACCTGCTGCCAGTTATCGGTTGGGGAGACATACTCAGCAAAGAGAATATCGACGGTCTCAATATCCAAGGTCTGGCGGACCTGCTCAAGGTAAGCGTGCCACTGAGGAATTTCCCGCTGCTCGCTACCGGTGGCCACGATCACCGATTCGCGCTGCTGCTTGAGGAGTGATCGTAAATCTCGGAGCCAGGGACTATCACTACTCATGCCATAGAAGAAGAAGTAGTTGATGCCAGCCTGCCAGGCCAAATCGACACAGCCCGATTCTAGGGAGCCTGGCTCAGCTAAACCGAGGATACTAGCAGGTTTACCCCGGATGCTTTGGATTTCCATGATCGTGATTGCGGTAGGACCACCGCTTCTACATTAAATCTTCCAGCTTTTAGAACAAAGCTCTTGTGCCGGGGGGCTCAAGCACGGCAATGCTATTTTTGTCGTTTGATTGAAAGAAAATCAAACGACGCCGTTATGGATTTTAGCGGACTTGGAGCTAGTTGAAGAGCTTGCCAACAGTGAAGTGCAGGGAAGTTGCAGAAACTCGTCGAGGGTAATGAGTTTGACGGGAGTTTGAACCATCAGCGATTACCTGGGCTGGCCATATTCGATCCTAGTTCAAAAGCGCCTGCCGCTCTTTTCATGCAATCGCTGGCTCAATGATCGTAATCTGTCCCGACGTGATCTAACTGGTTGCCGTACAGCTAACTGTTAGACAAAAGGCGTTCAGCTATCAATGCGCCCATACCAGCAGCCTCATTATCCATCGCCAAAGCGTGATTTAATAGTCTCTCAAGTCGGACCATAATGATGCCGTAATCCGAGGGAAGCACCATGTTGACGGTACCAGACAGGATCAATCTGGCGAAGAACGCCCTAGCCGAGTTCTGCCAAGTTGTGGAGCCCATTCTCGACATCGACATGGTCTATTTTGATAAACCGCACTACTCGTTGCGCTCAGCCGTCATCTTTGCTCAAAATGCTCTCGCCACGAACTGGCTCGACCACGATCAGTCAGCTGCCGCTTGTCGATTAAACTCCGCCTTTGCTCGGGTCGCTCATAACCTGCCGCCCGAAAGCTTGAGGCAAGCAATCGAGTGGATGTTCTTCACAAGTGAGAATTTAGTACTTGTCGCGGAGCTTCGACAGAGTTACAAGATGCAGCGAGAGACTTGAAGACTTGCGTCGGTATGGAACCATTTCCCCATCCCTTACGGCTCCCAGATGGGGACATCAAGCATGGCCTGAATCGCTTGCGATCGCCGCTCGATTTCGAGTAAGGCATCCCGCCGCTGAATGCGGTTGTGCCAATCGCGATGGTCCGCCGACCCCGCTCTTTTCAATCCCCGACTGTGTGCCTTACCCCAAATTGCTTTTTCAGCTTTGAGTCGGGCATAGTACACATCGCGACCCCCCGGACAATAGACTTCAATCCAAACGCTTAATGGCGCGATAGGACCGCTTGCCTCAAGGCGCTGGCGATGAGCGCGCAGGTTTTCCAGGGCTTGCTGTAAGGCGTTCATGTCGTTTGGCTAGATTACTCCAACACGACAATTTCAGCTTTTGTCGTTTGATATATTTATAATCAAACGACAAAAAATGAAAAACTTTATCTGGGCGATCGCCAGCCTAATCTCTTGCTGACTCTTGGGCAGCGACCCCAATCGTGACTGGAAAACTAACGCACCGCCCGTACTGAATTGAATGACCAGCGAGCCGAAGAGACACAATAGCGAATCCGCGCGGCGATGTAGGCATTGCAAGATCAAGAGGCGCTACCGATGGCTATCAAGTGACGAGCAGCAGCGATCGCACAGGAAGCCCACATCAGCTCTAAGACGCTCTAATGATCGGAGAATCTTAAACTCTGGCATCCTGCGCATTGTCTGGAGCCGACTGAGCCTGCCGAAGCGTGTCAACCAGCAGGGTCTAGGGTTTCAGTGTCTCAGGTGATGGCTGAAGGGAAAAAGGCGCGATTGCCCTCCGGGAACGCTTCGCGAACGATGGAACGACGCAACAACTTCTATGATGGCTTTAAGTCGATCCTACCGAGGCAAGCTCTCACAAGGTATGCCATCCCCATCGCCGTCTAGCTGGGGATTCGTGGGCAACGCTGCGATCGCCTGAGCCTGAGTATCAAAGTCATTGCAAACAGCATCTCCGTTGCTGAAGATATCGATACTAACGCTACCGCCTTCATTGCTGCTCTCACTATCGCCAGTTTCTTCAGCTTCTTCGGCTGAGATGGGGCCGCAAATCTCCGTGAGGTCTAGAGTGAGGCCGTCCGAGCGATCGTAGTAACAGTACAGGTTCGTCTCTGCGTAGTTAAGGTCAACAGGAGGATAGAATTGGGCGATCAAAATAAGTTCAAACATAGGTTCAACTATAGAAAGTCAAACCATTGTGACACGATCGTTTAGGGAGAGCGATTGGGACCTCAGGCTGGAGAATGAGGCTGCAGCTCTTGTGGGCGATTAGTTCTAGTTCATCTCACGAATCTTCTCATCAAGCCATTCCTGTTCCACAACGGACGCTTGCGTCATTTCCTCGCCCTTTTGATTGCCGGGGACGCTCTCGACCACACCGACTAGAGCAAAACTCGCAAGAGCCATGCCGCTGTAGATTTTTGCTGCTTTCAGGCGAGTTTTAGACTTCCAAGCTTTGGGCAGAACCCATTTAGGATTTATCAAACCTGCGGTAAAGCTGAGGGTGGAAACTACAAATATGCTGACAAATAAGCTGCTCATGGTTGCTTTAGTCCTGGGTAGTAAGGGATCACCCGATTTCTGCACAGTTAGAGTACCCATGAGGGGGAGCAGCGTTCATAAACATCTACAGCGATCTCACCTCATCTTCAAACGGCGGACAGTTCTCTTCTCCATAAGCACGCTGCCAGCCGATCGCGTCATTCCCCAGCGCACACTAAGTGTCGTCAGATCTCCACACTCGGTAGCGGTGTAGTCCTTCTAGCCAAAGTGTCGTCATGCCGAAAATTGTGACAAGGCCAATACCTGACGCGATCGCTACTTTTCCTAACCGAAATTGCATGACACACCCGCATAACTTACTACTTTTTGAGTTCAGTTTGTTGCTGCCGTAAGTTGGCCATATTTACGTCGCCATCTTCCGTGTCACTTTTGACTTAGTTTAGGTGATAGTGACACGGAAGATGTGCTGAACCCCTGTAAACGTATCATGGTGAGTACTCGACCGGTCAGCACTATGTGGTCGTCATGTTTGCCTGTCCCAGCTGACTAACTATTGTTAAAAGTGGGTAGCTTGTCTGAACAAAAGGGTGGCTAAAGACAGAGATAAGACATACTCTAACCATGCGCTCTGTTAGATCGTGACCATGGCTACTGTCCCGGAAAACCTCACCCTGCATCGCTATGATTGCACTAATGACAGCTACACCCTGGATTTAGGGAATGGTGTATCGCTCACGCTGATGTTGATACCAGCAGGCGAGTTCATGATGGGCTCTGCCGATGATGACGCTGATACCAGAGATAATGAAAAGCCACAGCACTGGGTGCAGCTCACTCAATTTTTGATGGGTGCTACGCCTGTGACTCAGGCTCAGTGGCGCGTAGTGGCAGGCTATGACCCGGTCGATATTGACATAATTGCCGAACCGTCTAACTTCAAAGGGGATAACCTGCCTATAGAGCAGTTGAGTTGGGATGAAGCGACAGAGTTTTGTAAGCGGTTGTCGCAAAAGACGGGGAAGAACTTTCACCTGCCCAGTGAAGCTCAGTGGGAATATGCCTGCCGCGCGGAAACCGAGACGGCCTATAATTTTGGGCCTAAAATCACGACTGAATTAGCGAACTACAGTGGGGAAGTGGGCCAGACGATGGTAGTTGGAAACTATCCTCCGAACCGTTGGGGACTCCATGACATGCATGGCAATGTCTGGGAGTGGTGTGCAGACTATTGGCATGTCAGTTATGAGAGCGCTCCGCAAGATGGGAGTGCCTGGCTATCCTCTGGCGAGGACGAATATCGTACCCTGCGCGGCGGCTCCTGGAACTACGATCCGAGGCATTGTCGCTCCACGTCTCGCTACTACGGTCAGCTCAGCAACCGCAACCTCACTTTCGGTTTTCGTGTTTGTTGTTCACCCCCTTAAGGCTTGATTACTCTTTTCCCTTTTGCCCTTGCGCGATTTTAGGTTTCTTCTTCTGTGTCATTAGGCGATTAGATTTTTGCGAAGGATTGGAGGGCTTATTGGCCTTCAGTCAGTTTACCAAGATTAAGATTTCGCTCTCCATCGGGAAATTTGATTAGTCTTTTTGTAGACGTTGCTGAACTGACTTATGGGTCTGGCTGTTTATGGCAAAACTGGTTGAATTCAAAGTGGGTGAAAACGAGGAGGATGTGCTCCTGGTCGAAGTTGAGGATGTGGAGACTAAAGGCTTGAAGCCCGTTTCCAATGCACCCGGTAAATTTGCAGCTGAAGCCAAGAAAACCTTTGAGCAGTCCTTGTCGAATCTGGAGCCCATGGTCAAAGCGGTTAAGCAGAAGCTGAATGCATTGACAGAACCGGCTGACGAAGTCGAAGTCAAGTTCAGTGTCAAGCTTAGCGGCGAAGTAGGTGCGGTGTTGACTAAGGTGGGTGGCGAGGCTAATTACGAAATCACGCTCAAATGGAAGAACGATTGACCTTTAGCGTGAAAGACTATGGTCGGGCTGTGGCTCGGCTGATGCAGGGAGATGGCCTTGCTGTCGGTGCTGGCTTTTTGGTGGCTCCAGGCTACGTCATGACGTGTGCCCATGTCGTATTACAGGCGCTGGGGGTTGACCATCCCGAGTTTCAATTGGAGCAGTATCGGGTTGCGCCAGTTGAAACTGTGCAGCTAGACTTTCCGCTGGCAACGGTGGACAGTGTACCCATTACGGCTCGGGTTGTGGAATGGCTACCCTACTCTGATAACCGTGATGACATTGCGGTACTCAAGTTAGAAGGCGATGTCCCTATCCATATTCGGCCTATTCCTTTCGCGACCATCGAGTTTGAAACGTCTTTCCAGGATAACTTTGAGGTTTATGGCTTCCCGGTGCAAGCGGGGGATTGGGTGAAGTCATACCAGCCGGAGCGACCGGTGGATGACGGGCGACTGTTGCTGAAAAAGCAGGATGCCTCCGAATTTGATGTCATTGAGTCGGGTTACAGTGGCGCACCCATGTGGAATAAAAATAAGGGATGCGTAGTCGGTATGGTAGCCACCGTACAAATCGAGACCGCCCGCAAGGCTTACGCCATCAGCCGCACCAAGTTAGAAAACACTTTGAAAAAGGTCGATGCTTACGACCTTCACGATACATTACAACGGAGTGTCGCGGACTGCGCTGACGCTGATCGCACCCTATACGAACGAGCCATTTCCAAAGTTTTTGAGCGGTGCAATCCTAATGAGTGCGATCGCCCCTGGCAAGAACAGCTCAGCAGCCTCGCAAGCGATCGCCCCCTGCCAAACGGCTGGGATATTGCCACGCCTCTGACTTACTTTGCCGTCATGTTGGCTTGGATGGAAGGTACTCCAACATCGGCTTACCAATTGCTGAAAGCCTGGGTGGAACGCCGTGAACCAGATTTTAGTGCCCTGTTAGAGCAGCTCACTCGCGAAATGAAGCAGAAAAAGGTGACGGCTAGTACGGTGTGTGAGCACCTGATGGTCACCGTGGAGCGGGTTGAGACCTCTGATACCGACTTGCAGGTGTCCCTTTGGCCGATTTTTGACCGAGCAACGTACAGTCCGCAAGCGCCCCCTCAACCCCTGGTGCAAGATCATGTCATAGCGTTGAGCCAGCTGCCAGAATTTATTCAACGTCAGTGTCGTAATCGATTTGGCAAAAAGACGGTGCCGGTGATTCATCTCTTTGTGCCCCGAGATTTGCTTGGCTGCGATGTGGAAATGCAACCGATTGGCAAGCTCAAGGAACGGTTGGGCAGCACCTTTCCCTTTGTGATGCGGACGAACTTGGCAGTGCATCCGGTGGGAGCCTGGTATTGGGATGACTGGCGCGAGAAATGGCAAGCAATTCAAGCGGCTTTGGAGCGCAAAACAGCGGACGTGTTTGATGCGGTTGATTGTGCAGCGCTCGAAGCCGGAGAGGATGCTTTGATTGACTTGATGGATACGCTCGCGGAACAACACGCGGCCCTGCTCAGCAATTGCGCCTCGGTCGAGGATCTCTTTGAGCTACTGGCCGATGAAAAAGACAGTGCCTTACCGATCGCCCTCTGGTCGCGACAACCTGAATTAGAGGCAGAGGTTCCCAAGGTGCTGGACTGCGTTATGCGGACCCTGAAAGAACGGATTCGCCAAGAACGTGGAGCAGCTAAGCGCGGTAGAGATAAGATGCTGCTGGGTCATCATTTGACTCTGGTGTGGGAAGACCCAAAGATTGTGCCACCCGATGTCCAGTTTAAATCGTAAGTGTGCTGAAGCTCATGAGTGAAGCAGGGTCTACAGAACCGTCCCGAATTCCCTTTCATCCTGTCTTTAAGGGAACTGGGGAGGAACGCATTCAGGCAGAGGAGCCTTTACCGTTGCCACCAGCACCGACCTGGCGTCGGGCTGATCGGCGCAAAAAGGAGCGAGGGGCGACCTTCCAAGCGCGATCCGAGGAGATTGAGCTGGTGAATGCCGCGCTGTATTTGCGGCGACCACTCTTGGTGACCGGGCGACCCGGTACGGGTAAAACCTCCCTAGCCTATGCGGTGGCCCGTGAACTGGGCTTGGGTGAAGTGCTGTATTGGCCAATTACAACGCGCACCATGTTGAAGGATGGTCTATATCTTTATGATGCGATCGCTCGCTTGCAAGATGCTAATAGTGCGCGATTGTCTGAAAATGGCCAGCCTCCTGAAGTCGATAAATTTGCCAATATTGGCGACTATATTCGTCTCGGACCTTTGGGCACCGCCCTCCTGCCTGCGAAGAAGCCCCGTATCTTGATTGTGGATGAGATTGATAAAAGCGATATCGACTTACCGAATGACCTGCTCTACGTGTTTGAAGAAGGCTCCTTTGAAATTCCGGAGCTGTTGCGGATTGAGACGGTAAAGCCTGAGGTGGAAGTGAGAACCGCCTACAAAGACTGGCAGGAATTCACGTTTAATGACGGCTATCAAGTGACCGGTGGCAAAACTAAAATTCCTGGCGGTAAAGTTGTTTGCGAAGAGTTTCCCTTAATGATCCTCACAAGTAATGGGGAGCGGGATTTTCCGCCGCCCTTTTTGCGGCGCTGTGTTCGTTTGACGATGCAAGAACCGGATGAAACCCGCCTGACGCAGATTGTCAATGCTCATCTCCAGCAACAAATTATCCAAGATACTGAAGATGCAGAAGCGCAGCAGGAGACAGAACGGCTGTCGGAGGCTACGATTCAAAAGTTGATTGGCGCTTTTATCAAAAAGCGGAGCGATCGCAGCCGGGGCGATTTAGCAACCGACCAGTTGCTCAATGCCGCTTACCTGGTGATGCGTGAGCGGGATGCTGATTTGCAGAACTTAGATGCGTTGATTGATCGCTTGTGGAAACATCTGAACAGCAGCGAAGACCAACAGTCGGGCAGATCGCTCAAGCGTTAACAACGGCCAAGCTGGATTTTGACGCAATCGATCTGGCTGATATGGTTTGGCTGGCTCAGTTTATCGAACCAGGGGAATCACAAGGGGGAACGCCATCTCCGACCCCTCGTGCTTCAGACTCGCCGTCACCGCCCCCGCCGTCGCCCTCGCTTCCGTCTAGTGATGAATCAGGGTTAAGAGAGCCAGAAGTAGAGGTCTATCCCGAAGACGCTGCTCCTTCTGTAGCAACACCGGAGACTGAACCGGAAGATGCGACACCAACAGGTACCCCCTTTGCAATACCGGCTGCGCCAGCCCTGAGAACACCCCTGAATCTGGCGCGATCGCTGCGACCGCTCATGCGTAAAGTGCCTTCGCGCAGTCGTTTCGAGCTGGATGAGACGGCCACTGTTACCCAAATTGCAGAGACTGAGGTATGGTTGCCCATCGTACGCCCGACGCCCGAGCGGTGGCTTGAGCTTGAGTTAGTGGTGGAGTCCTCAAAGACGACGGTGATCTGGGAGCGATCCATTGCCGAACTCAACCACATCGCAGAATACCAGGGGGCCTTCCGTGCCGTTAGAACCTGGCGGTTGTCAGCTCAAGGAGAAACGGTACAGTTATTCCCTCGCTGGCGCGAAGGCTCTGTGAAACAGACTGAGAGTCAGCTTGACAACACAAGCGCTCGATCCCATACCCCACGAGAGCTGATTGACCCCAGCGGTCGTCGCCTGATTTGGTTTGTGACGGATTGTACATCTGACCTATGGCGACAGGGTTGCGTGTATCCAGCCTTGCAGCAGTGGGCAGCTGTACAACCGATGGTGATCGTCCAGATGTTGCCTTCCCC
>JBCBJE010000164.1:0-8443 GCA_038523735.1 Cyanobacteria bacterium J06626_18
CCCTTCAATGCTGCGGGAGCTTCTGCCAGAATCCCCTCTAAATTTGGGATCAAACCAAATGTCTCCTTTGCATGAATAAGAGAATCTTTAGACGCTTCTGGTGCAGTTTTAAGGGTGTGAACCGTAAATTCCATTGCTTTATTTCTCCAATGATTCACAAGGTAGACAGCTTTGTCTACCTACAATGAATGCTAGTATAGCTCTATGGAGACAAACTTGTCTACTTGTGTCCACTTAAAGTTATGACGACTGAATCAAGTCCTGCACGCCAACAAATTTTAGAAACGGCTTCTGAACTGTTCTATCAGAAGGGGATTCAACATGTGGGAATCAATGAGGTCATTGCTACATCTGGTGTAGCGAAGCGGACACTTTATCGTTGGTTTCCTTCCAAAGACCAACTGATTGAAGAAGTAATGAAATATCGTGCTGCTCAATGGACTCAATGGTTTGAAGATGCTGTTGCTGACAAAGGTGGTACAGCCAAGGAACGACTGCTGACTACATTTGATGTACTTCAGGGATGGTATTCTCAGCCTGATTTCCGGGGATGTCCATTTATTAATGCTGTCTTAGAGATTGCTGATGCTTCTCATCCTGGCCATCAGGTTTCGGTTCAATTACGAGAGATTATCCGAACTTACATCATGCAGCTAGCATCTGAAGCTGATGTACGAGATCCTGTATCATTTTCGCAGCAGTATTTACTTTTAATTGGGGGAGCCAGTTTAATGGCGACGATTGAAGGTAATCCAATTGGGGCACAATATGCCAAAAATACACTGTCTGTTTTGATTGATGCCAGTTAGCGATCTTGAACGAAGAGCTCGCTCGCCTGTAGGTTGGGTTGATGCAGGAAACCCAACAACTCTTTTGTACTTTACTTTGCTTGCTTCAGCGATCGCCAGCTAACCCTTGCATGCACCGGACAGATGCATAACAATTTGCTTCGTTTAAAAGTTATTTACCGCCGGTGACGCCCGCCGTTATGCTGCTGAGTGATTGGCTGGCGCATGCACAAGATTTATCCATCAGCGTTCGAGGTCAAAGGAGTTAAAGATTACGTTTTTACGGATGCGGAATTAAAGCGATTACGAAGAATCAATGGCAACTGAATCGAGGAATATGGCAGACCGATCTTAATACTCCTCAGCACTACGATTGGGCCGACATTGTGCCGCTTCTAGCGCAACGCGATCGCAAATGGGTTGAGCATCCCTCCTCCTGTAGCTCAGTTGCAGATGTGGGAGGTCATTGCTTGCCTTGCATGAAAGTATTAAGACTGATACAGCGGGTGATTAGGAGCGTTAGGCATCCTGGTGAGAGCGCAAAAATTATGCTTCTGACGCCCCTTGCAAGGTTCTAACAACCGCCACCTTGCCATATCGCGGATCAATTTCTAATCCTAAAATCTCTACCTGATGGCCCATGGAATTATCGTTGGGTCCAATCGCATAGGTCACTATTTCCCCTGGCCCCAGAGACAGACAGCAATTAAATATGGCCTTGCGGCACTCTAACGGCAAGAAGGCAGTTTCGCCAACTGCTAACGCAGCCTGATTCTGGAAAGAAAGTTGCCCCTCATGGGTGAGAATACCGGCTGGAGTGAGGCACTGATCGCACCAGTCAACGGCCAAAAACCAACGGGCATCCGCGATCCGATCAAACACGCGATCGCCACGGGGATGTTGTAGCACCCGATAGCCGCCCTCAACCGAGAGGATGGTTCCCCCCAGAAAGCCACAAGCGATGTCAATGGATGAGTTCATAGTCAGAATCCTTTGGCGAAGCGAGTTCGCCATGAAGGGAGCTATTGAAAATTCTTCTCAATAGTATAGCCCTCATTATCGGTCGGAATCATTTTCAAGAGCGCTGCGATGTCTATGGGCTAGGTAGGAGCTTGGATGCGTGGACGTTGGCGCTAGCTTGTAGATTTATGATGCGCTGCTTAGAAGTAAAGTCATCACTTCGGCAAATGCGTTTCAGCAATGGCAGATTGTGACTAATTGCCATAATACCGACATGATATTGACGGGCGAAGTCTAAAACGGCTTGCCAGATGAGCGCCTGGGTATTGGCATCCAGCATGGCCGTCATTTCATCGGCAATCAGGTAGCGAGTATTGCGGTTGAGGACGCGGGCGATCGCCACCCGCTGCAATTCTCCCCCACTCAGCTCATGAGGATAGCGTGACATCCAGTCGAGATGAATGCCCAGCGCATCGAGTGTGTGCAGGTGTGGTGGATGGCCTTCTTGCAAAATGCGATCGATCCGCCAGCGAGGGTTGACCGACAATTCTGGATTTTGCATAACAAACTGCACCGGGCAATAGCCTCGCTTTGGCAGTGGCTGTTCATCCAATGTGACGCGCCCGCGGCTGGGCTTCAGATAGCCAGCCAGCAGCTTACCCAGCGTTGTTTTGCCGTAGCCCGAGTCAGCCATCAGTCCAACGACTTCGCCTGGTGCAACCGATAGGGTGAGATCGCGCACCACCCACGGCAGCTTCGAGCCGTAGCGAAACCAGAGTCCTTCACCCTTCAGCATGAATACACCTCACCCAACCTTGACGGACCCACCGGAGTTCTGGACGTGCCTGTTGGCAATCGGGGGTGACCTGCGGACAGCGATCGCTGTAGAGGCAACCCGACGGTAAATGTTCGGGACTGGGCTGGTTCCCCGGTACCGGCACAAACTCGTTTTGGGGCAGCGATCGCCAGAGTGCCTGGGTGTAGGGATGACGTAGGTTGCCCCTGACAAAATCTTGGGCATCCGCAATTTCAACGGTGGCTCCGGCATAGAACACCGCGACCCGATCGGCGACCTGAAGCGCGGCTTCGATGTCGTGGGTAATCAGGATGACGCCCCGCCCCTCCTGAGCTAATTCCCATAGATGAGTCAGGGTTTCGGTCACCACATCGGGATGCAGCCCTGGTGTCGGCTCATCGGCAATCACAAGCTGGGCCTGGGTCATGACGGCGGTAGACACCAGCACCCGCCGTGCCATGCCACCCGAAAGCTGAAAAGGGTACCGCTGGGGCGTGTAGGTGGGCAAGTCGTAACGGGCAAAAGTGCGATCGCGAAGCCCTCGGGCAGCGCCCGCCGATAGTTCATTAAGCTGCCCCACCCGCTGTATCTGCCGCCCTACCGTCATCAATGGGTCTAAATAGCCGACTGATTGGGGAATGAGGGCGATCGTCTTACCCCGCAGTGTCTGGCATCGTTCAGGGGTTAAGGGTTCTCCCTGAAACTCCATCATTCCTGTCAGATGGGCATTGTCGGGCAAAATTCCCAACAGGGCATGGGCTAACAGGCTTTTCCCCGAACCGCTAGCTCCTACCACCGCAACGAGTTCGCCCGCTTGAACACTCAAATCCAGGTTGGTAATGACCGTTAACTGCTTGCGGTGCAGTCCCTGATCGTATTGGGTGAAGGTAATACCGAGGTTAGCAATGGTGAGCATGACTACCCCTGACTCGTCTTCGGATCAAGCAAGGTCCGCACATTTTCTCCCAGCCAGTCAAAGGCTTTGACCGATAGCAACAGCAATAGTCCTGGCATCACGCCCAGCCACCAATAACCGGTCGAGAGGTGACGCATGGATTCGGCCAGAATGAGACCGATGGCTGGAATGTGGGGCGACAATCCAATGCCGATAAACGACAGAGCGGCCTCATGCAAAATAGCGTGAGGAAAGAGCAGAATCAGCCCCACCAGCAGCTGCGGAATGACGTGGGGCAGCATATGGTGGCGAGCAATCCAGAGGGTCGATCGCCCCAAGCGATGGGAGAGCTGCACATACTCAGAGCTGTTGACTTGCAAAACTTCAGCCCGGATCACCCTTGCCAGACTTGTCCAGTGAGTGAGCGCGACAGCGATGATCACGCCCGTAGTACCCCCACCAGCGGCAAAGGCAATCAAAATCAGCAACACCAAATGGGGTAGGCTAAAAAATACGTCGATAACCCAAGTGATAACGGCATCGACCCAGCCTCCTAAGGTGCCAGCGGCGAGTCCTAAGCTGGTGCCAATCAGAGCACTAATGCCGGCTGCCAGCAGGCCAATCCGCAAACTGAGGGACATGCCGTGCAGGGAACGGCTGAACATATCGCGCCCTAACCAGTCAGTCCCAAAGGGATGGGCTAGCGACGGCGGTTGATTCCGCTGCGCGAGCAATGGATTGAGGCTATCATCGCCAATGACCCAAGTGCTGAGGATAACGGCCAACAGCAACAGCGCACACAAGACAATACCCCAGAGCGTTTGCTGACGCCGATTACCTCTGAATCCTGCGACGGGAAGTGCGGCAGTATATTCATTGCGAGAAATTCCCTGAGAACTCAAACCTGATGTCCTCCCAACCGAATACGAGGATCAATGATGGGATAGGCCAAATCGGCTAATGTGTTGCCGGTATACACGAAGAGAGCACTTAAGAAGACAATGCCCACCAGCAGTGGGACATCGCTTCTTAAGGCCGCCTGCACGGTAGCTTCGCCTAAGCCTGGATAGGCAAATACCTGCTCCACCAGCACCGACCCACCAAACAATTCGCTCAAGGACGCAAATTGTAGCGTTAAAGCCGGCAGAATCAGGTTGCGGAATCCGTGGTGGCGGATGACGCCCCAGAGGGGTTCTCCCTGGGCGTGGGCAAACAGGATGTAGTCACTGTGCATCACATCAATCAGCTTTTGGCGGGTGTGCAGGGTAATGCTGGCGATGCCGATGATGCTGAGGGTAATGGCAGGCAAGAGCAAATGATGCAGGTGTTGCCAAAGGGTGACCTCTGTTGCTATGACTCCCGGCGGCGCAGCGCAGCAGATAGGCGTAACCCGCAGGGAAACGGAGAAAATAATCAGCAGCAGCAGCGCTACCCAAAAAGTGGGCGACGAGGCCAGCGTGTAGGCATAAAGGCGAATGATCCGATCAATCCAAGACCCGGCCAAGGCTCCCGCCAGAATGCCCAAACCCAGACCCAAAATGCCGGAAAGCAACCAGGCGATCGCCAGCATTTGCACCGATACCCAAAACCGACTGGCAATCACCTCTGCCACGGGCTGGTTAAACACCATTGAGGTGCCCCAGTTGCCTTGCACGAGCTGCCCCAACCAGTCGCCAAACCGCACAATCATGGGCTGATCTAACCCCCAGCGTTCCGCAATCAACGCCTGCTGCTCAGGGCTAATTTGCAGCATGTCAGCGCCGATATAAGCCCGCACCGGGTCAATGGGAGACAGACTGAGCAGCCCAAAGGTGAAGACTGCCACGGCCAGCAGCAGAAGCCCCAGCCGGAGTAATTTTTGAGCCGTAAAGGTCAGTATCGGCCTCAGGTGCATGTCCACTCCCACTCATTGATATTGGCAGTAATCGGCCAGCCGTGGCCGTGGGGTTCCACTTGGGGTTGGCCGATATCGAGGCAATCACTTACGAAGTAGGTGTGATCGAGATTGACCAACCAGGCCCAGGCCGCATCCCCCTTCGCCGTAAAGCCGGTTTCGCCGTCCCACTGGGCCGCTTGCCAAAAGGCGATCGCCTCTGCCTCCGAGGGGGCACCCATGGCCAAATCCAGCGTTTCGTCGATGGCCTGATTAGCGTAGTACCCCGCGTTGTAGAAATCTCCCTGAGCGGCCTGGCTGTGGTAAAGGTTGTACATCTCTGTTTGGTCATGACTACCCCAGCCAAACACCACGACATTGCTGTGCATCGCCGGTTCAATTTCGTCCCAGCTTTTGCCCTCAACATTGGCTTGAATACCGATGGGCCTTAGCATTTCCGCAACGGCTAGCGCGAGTGCTTGGCGCGTGCTGTCATTGGCTGGATAGAGAATGGTAAATTCGGCCTCCAGGCCGTCTTTTTCCACCACACCATTGCCATCACTGTCAGCCCAGCCCCCCGCGGCTAAAATCGCTTCGGCCCTTTCCGGCTGGGCATCTTCAATCACAGCGCTCGGTTCTTCCCAGGCTAGGCCGCTAACCGGGCCATAGGCGATCGAGCCATAGCCTTCCAGCACACCCTCCACCAGGGCTTGACGATCAACGGCATAGTTGACCGCTTGCCGAATTGCCAGATCAGCGGTCACGTCGTTGCCAATGGGATCACCCTCTGGCGTCGTTGCCCCAGTGGCTGGCACATAGGGGAACATCAGCCCCCGATTGTCCACACTCGTGACGTCATAGAGCGTCATCCCAGCGATGTCTTGTACTGCCAGCGCTTGAGGGATACTCGCGACCTGCGCCTCGCCCGCTCTGGCCGCTGCAAAGGCAGCATCCTCTTCAACAAATAGAAAGACCAGCCGTTCGATGCCGGGAACCTCCCCGTAGTAACTGGGATTGGCTTCGACAATCAGCTGCTGCCCTTCATCCCATTGCACCATCTGATAAGGGCCAGAACCAATCGGATTGCGAGCATAGTCAGGGCCATGGGCATGCTGCGGCACAATACCCAGCGTAATCAGGCGATTGACAAAGGTGCTTTGGGGTTCCTGCAAGCGCAGTTCAACGGTGGTATCGTCCAAAGCAACCGCTGCTTCGAGTACGGTTACATCGGTCAGACCACCGCTCTCGGCAGCCTCATTAAAGGTGTAGGCGACATCTTCTGCGGTCAGAGGTTCACCATCGGAAAACAGGGCATCGTCCCGAATAGTGACGGTCCAGATGAGCCCATCATCACTGACGATGTAGTCGGTCGCCAGGTCATTGACGATGTTCAGCTCGGCATCCCGCCTCAGCAGCGTACTCTGAAATAGAGGCGAACCATAGCGTCCCCAGCCTAAGGTCGGGTCGTAACCCTCCTCACTTTCGCCGCCAATCGCCAGCACAATTTGCTCAGCCGAGCCTGACTGAACATTCGTCGTCGCCGGTTCGGAGACTTCCACTGATTCAGTCGTGTTAGAACCGCAACCGACTAAAACGTGCCCCAGCAGGAACAAACTCAAGGGCCAGACAGAAACTTTCATGGGTAGATGCATCTTTGACCAACACTGACCAAACTCAACGACAGGACGGGTGCGTCATAAAGTTGGAGACTATCATTGGCTTTTGCGTAAAACAATGCAGGGGGGAGGGATAATCGAGCGCTTAGGATGACCTGATGAAAGGATGATCTGAGAAATCCCCCTACAAGAAATAGCCATCGCTCAATTAAGTCATGGAAATTCAGTTGAGAGGTGTTATTGATTAGTGATAGGGTTTCAGAGGTTGCTATTGAGAAGTATTTTCACTTATGAGGGCAATCCGACAGCTTCCTTGGGTATTGCTAGCGTTTCTGATTGTGCCCATGCAGGCGCTACCAGTGGCTGCTCAATCGGCTCAAGACATTACTCAAGAAGGTATCGAAGCCTATCGTTCTGGGAATTATGAGGCCGCAGCTGCGGCCTGGCGACAGCTGATTGAGCTGGAACCTGAGAACCCCGATGCTCACAACAATCTGGGCGCAACGCTATATTTCTTGGGCGACTTGGAGGGTTCAGCTGCGGCCTATCGACGAGCGATTGAACTGGACCCTGACAGCGCCACGATCTACAACAATTTGGGTGTTGTTCTGGTTGAGCAAGAAGCCTATGAGGCAGCGATCGCTGCCTACCAGCAAGCTCTGGAACTCGACCCTGAGGTCGCCGAGGTTTATAACAATTTGGGTAATTTGCTAACTGGGGAAGAGGCCGTTGCTGCCTATCAGCGAGCGGTGGAACTCAAGCCTGATTATGCCGAAGCCTACAATAACTTGGGCACGGCGCTGGCCAATCTGGAGCAGTACGCAGCGGCCATCGTTGCCTATGAGCAGGCACTAGCGATCGAGCCTGATTTTACGGCTGCTCAAGAGAACCTTAGTGCTGTGCAGGAGAGGCTCGCTGACTAGGTGGCTTTAGATGGCCCCATGCCTATTTCAGTAGAACCACACTCGGCTCAGGGCCTACTATGGAGCCCCGATTATGGCAATTACGCTTTCAGAACAAAACATCGAAGAACTCTACCAAGACAGTGTTCTGTATCAACCACCTCATGAAGGCTACGAAGACCAGGCTGAAGTGACAAGGCTTTGCCCTCAGGAGTTGGGCACTGGGTACAGACGTTGGATACAGCTCCGTGATATCAACCTACTCATCCATAACTATGAACTGCGAGATGATGTTACACGACCTGGCGTAGAGTCCTCAGGAGGAAGCCTAGAGTTTGGATTTCGCCTGTCTGGCAATTGCGCTTGGCGTAAGGCAGGGCAAACTTTTTGCTCGATGGTCCTCGAAAATTGGGGATTTCGCAGCTAGCGAAAGGCGAAAAGCTGCTGCAAGTCGATATTCATCTCAACTCCCTCGCGATGTGTGTCAGGTTAAGACTTCGCTTCAGTCGTCAAGGGGTCGCAAAATAGGCTAGGAAAGGATTAGTGCTTAGGTCATCCTACCTGTCTGATGAGTCATCGATATTCTCGCAACCCTGATCACATCCGGCGACGG
>JBCBJE010000165.1:0-8439 GCA_038523735.1 Cyanobacteria bacterium J06626_18
GAGGAGGGGGCGATCGCGGCTGACGGCAGTCCTGAGCAGATCGAGCTGCGCCTATCCGGACTGGTCACCAACCGTCAGGGGCAGTTGCAGGTGTACAACCCAATTTACCAGGCAGTCTTTAACCCGGATTGGTTGACGGATCAGCTAGCTCAACTGCCTCCCTATGGCGCGGCGATCGCTGCCTGGTTAGCGTCGGATCGTCAAGATGAGTCGCGACTCTTGCGGGGGCAAGCGCTGCAGGATGCTCAGACTTGGGCTGCCGATAAAAGTGTGGGGGATGCCGATCGGTTGTTTTTGCAGGCTAGCCAGACTGCCGACCAACGAGATGTGGAGCTGCGACTGGTGGCGGAGCAGGCCGCTAAGCAAACGCTGCAAGCTGCAAACCGCAAGGCCCGTCAACGTCTATGGATCAGCTCCAGTGTGGCAGCGGCCACGTTAATTTTGGCTTCCGTTGCGGGAGGGTGGGCCAATAGCGCCCGCCAAGATGCGGTGCGGGCAGAGGCCAGGGCCACCGATGCGGCGACGCGTACTACGGATGCGTTGGCTCAGGAAGAAGCAGCGATCGCGGCGACGGCGGCGGCTGAACAGAACGCCGCTGCTGCCAATCAAGCCGCCCAAGTCGCTACCCAAGCTGCCCAGGCGGCGAACCAGGAGAGGGCGCAGGTGAGCGCGGAACTGGACGACACCTTAGCCGTACTGGCAGATACCCAGGCGGCGGTGGACGCGGCAACGGCCCAAGTGACAGCGACCGAGGCGCGGGCCAGTGCTGCCGAAATGCGAGCTGTGCGGGCCAATCAAGATGCTGCCATGGCCCAGGCTAATCTGACGCAAGCCCAAACTGAATTAGCGACCACCGAACAGCAGTTAGGGCTCTCCCGTGAGGTGGGCCAGCTCGAACGACTGGCGCGATCGGCCCTGAGATTGTTTGAAGCAGGTATCCAGGAGGAGCGGCAGGCAGGACTCCTGGCTGCCCTCGAAGTGGCCCTCGATTTAGACAGCCTGCATAAAGGAACCCCGTCGCAATCCGGTGATTACCCTACGATCGCGCCTGTCTTTGCCCTGCAAACCGCCCTGAATAACACGCTGCTGTCGCGAGTGCTGGAAGGACACAGTGACGAGGTTTGGAGCGCCCAATTCCATCCGACCGGAACGCAGGTGGTCACGGCGGCAGTGGACGGGACAGCGCGGGTGTGGAACCTCAACACTGGCGCGGTGACGGTCCTAGAGGGACATAGTGATGCGGTGTGGGACGCTCAATTTGATCCGACAGGGACGCAGGTCGTCACGGCGTCCTCCGATGAAACCGTACGGGTATGGGATCTCAACATGGGGGAAGTGAGGATCCTGCAGGGCCATACGGATGCTGTTTTGCGGGCTCAGTTTGATGGCGCAGGTATGCAGGTCGTTACGGCCTCTTTAGACGGGACGGCGCGGGTGTGGGACCTCAGCACAGGCGAGGCGATCGCTCTCCAGGGACATCAGGCATCTGTTGTGAAGGCTCAGTTTAATGCGGCTGGAACGCAAGTGGTGACGGCATCCCGCGATGGCACAGCACGGGTATGGGATCTCAGCACAGGGGAGGCGATCGCCCTGCAAGGTCATACCGACAGTGTGGAAGACGCCCAATTTAATCCAGCGGGTACCCAGGTGGTGACCGCATCCCGGGATGGCACGGCGCGGATCTGGGATATTGAGACGGGTGAATCTGTCGTGCTGGAGGGGCATACCCTCGATGTTCGGGGGGCTGAGTTCAATGCTGAGGGCACTCAGGTGGTGACCGCGTCAGAAGATGGCACGGCGCGGATCTGGGATATTGAGACGGGAGCATCCACGGTATTACAGGATCCTCGTGCAGCCGCGATCCGAACGGCTCGATTTAATCCCCAGGGGACGCACGTTGTCACAGCCTCTTTGCATGACGCGGCACGGGTGTGGGATCTCAACACGGGGGAGTCAGTGCTGTTGGCAGGGAATGTATTGAATGGAGCCGCCGATGTGCAGTTTAGTCCCGATGGCAGGCGGCTTGTGACGGCCTCTCTGGATGGCACGGCCCGCGTGTGGCAGCTCGATCGCGGCCAGTCAGTAGTGCTGGCGGACCACACCGATATTGTTTTTAGTGCGGCTTTCAGTGAAGACGGCACCCAGGTCATTACCGCCTCGCGGGATGGCACAGCGCGGCTGTGGGATCCGGAACGCAGTGGATCGGACGTGCTGCAAGGGCATACCGATGCTGTGTTCAAAGCGGCCTTCAGTCGGGATGGCACCCAAGCCATCACAGCGTCCGGGGATGGGACTGCCCGTGTGTGGCAGCTTGCTAGCGGTGAGTTTATAGAGTTACAGGGACATACGGACTACGTGATTAGCGCCACCTTCAACCACAACGGGACGCAGGTATTGACCACCTCTTTCGACGAAACAGCCCGACTCTGGGATTTGGATCGCGGTACCTCGGTGCTGCTGCCGCAGGCTTTAGGTGAAATCGTCGTTGGGGCCGCTAAACAAAACGACCGCAACCAGGGATTTACCCACGCCTCAGTCGATGCGCTGGCTGAGTTGGTGACGCTGAATTGGAGCCCCTCTGAGGCGTGGCAAAATCAGGATGATTTTGTTCTGGCTGCAGCTTTTGAGGGCGATCGCATCCAGGTCGTCACTGCTGCAGACAATACGGCCCAAGTATGGGATCTCAGCAGCGGTGAGTCCGTGCTGTTAGCAGGACATACCGACAGCATTCTGATGGCAGCCTTTGACCGCGATCGCACCCAAGTTGTCACTACCTCTGCCGACGGCACGGCGCGGGTATGGGCTCTAAGCAGCGGTCAGTCGGTGCAGCTACGCGATAGTGCCAAGTTTATTTCCCAAGCTCGCTTTCATCCTGACGGTACCCAAGTGCTCACGACCTTCCTGGACAACACAGCCCGTCTCTGGGATCTTGCTAGCGGCGAATCGCTGCTGCTAGAGGGCCATACCGATACAATTCTAGGGGCCGCGTTCAGCCACGACGGCACCCAAGTTGTTACCACATCAGACGATGCAACCGCTCGGGTGTGGACCTTAGCCAGTCTGGAAGAATTGATTCTTCAAGCCTGTGAGCAGGTCACCTACTACGGTAGCTACATGCTCGACTATCCTGATGTATTGACAAGCTGTCTACCCTATTTACAGGGGTAGGCTAGGGTCAATGCCTCAGCCTTATTAACCTCTGCTCAGCCAAGTGAAGTCCCGAAGCAATAGCTCTATTGCAATGAATACAGACGAATCGCTTCAGCTTTTACAGTTTTTCCAGGAGGCAGAACGCCTGAAGAATGTGTACCGCACCTCCTGGACATCAGGAGGTGCGCAAGAAAATGTGACCTCACACACGTGGCGGCTGTGTCTCATGGCCCTCGTTTTGGAGCAGCATTTCCCGGATGTTGATATTGGGAGACTGCTCAAAATGTGTACCGTCCATGATTTGGGCGAAGCGATTGGTGGCGATATTCCTGCCATTTATCAGCAACCCGGCACGTCTAAGGCTGGGCAAGAGCGGCAAGACTTAATGACGCTTCTAGAACCGCTGCCGGATACTGTCAGGGATGCGATCGCATCCCTGTGGGATGAATACGAAGCTGGAGTATCCCCCGAAGCCCGCATCGCTAAAGCCTTGGACAAGTTAGAGACGCTCCTGCAGCATAACCAAGGAGCCAATCCACCCAATTTTGATTACGCTTTCAATCTCCACTACGGCAAAAAATGGACCGATCAGGTACCGCTAGTCGCTCAGCTACGCACGATTGTCGATGCGGAGACTAGACACAATGCTGAATCTGGGAACGGCTAATGCCAATTTGGGATTCTGGATTTTGGGATTTGTTGTGAGCTGTTGAATTACGCAGTGTGCGATCGCAAATACGCCACCAGAGCCTGCAGCCCTAAGCGATAGCTATCGGCTCCGAATCCAGAAATTTGGCCAATGGCAACTGGAGCGATGTAGGAATGATGGCGAAAAGTTTCGCGCTTGTGGATATTGCTTAGGTGAACTTCGACCGTGGGAATCTGGACAGCGGCGATCGCATCGCGAATGGCAACGCTGGTGTGGGTGTAAGCGCCCGGATTGATCAAAAGACCGTCGTACAAATTGAGGGTGCCCTGGATCAAATCCACCAGGACACCCTCATGATTCGACTGCCGTGGAGATACCTCGACCGATAAAGCTATGCCTTCCTTCAGAAGAAGCGCATCAATATCAGCCAATGTTTGTATACCATAAACGCTTGGCTCTCGCTTACCCAACAGGTTCAAGTTAGGACCGTGCAAGGCAAGCACCTTAATTATTTTCACAGCTAGCTAGTTAGGATTCAGCGCGGAATCTAGCGTCTGCTGCGGTCATCGACTGGTACCGGAATCGGCTCTGGCTCTGGCTGAGCTTGAGGTCCAAGCAGTATTTCCGCTAAGCGGTCCAACCACTCTTTAAGCTTTTCCAAAGCCTTTTCTATATAATCCATGAACGCGCTACTCCTTCTGGCAACGAATCCGCCCTTCTGTATCTTAGCTTACCCAGCCTAGGACGATGTGAGTGCATGCAACGGCATGGTTGCCGACTCTAAATGTTTTTCTGATCATAACGAATCCCTCAAAATGGTCAAGGTTAGGTAAAGATGGTCAGCCCTGTAAGGCCCGTCGCAGCTGATCGAGGGCTGAACAACTGCTGAGATGGCGAATCCAGTCCCGACCTCTTAAATTTCCAAAGCGATAGGCTTGGGCGCTTGCCGTTCCGCTAGGGCCTGAAATGCCGATATAGACTAGCCCAACAGGTTTTGTTTCGGTCCCACCATGAGGACCGGCAATTCCCGTGATGCTAATTCCCCAGTCCGTTCCTAAACGTGCGCGTACGCCTGCAGCCATTTGGAGCGCTACAGACTCGCTGACAGCTCCCTCAGCTTCCAGCGTGGTGGGCTGAACACCCAGCAGACCAATCTTGACAGCATTATCGTAAGAAATGATACCGCCCATGAAATAGGCGGAGCTTCCGGAAATGGCCGTAATCATGTGGCCTAGTCCTCCTCCGGTACAGGATTCGGCCACACTCAAGGTCGCTTGCCGCTTTCTCAGAAGATCGCCAACTACGGAGGCAAGTGTGTCTTCATTGGCCCCGTAGTAGTTATCTCCCGCAATCTTCAGGATTTCTTCAGCTACTGGATTGATGAGCGCAATCGCCTCTGCTTCTGAAGTTGCTCGGGCTGAGACCCGAAGTTTCACGGTTCCCTGACTTGCGTAAGGAGCCACGGTAGGGTTTTCTCGATCAAGCAGTGGGGCTACCCGCTCGGCCAGGGTTGATTCGCCAATACCCCAGAATTTTAGGGTGCGGCTGTGGATCGTGAGGGAAGACCACCCTTGTTGCTGCAGATAGGGCACAGCCGTTTCGCCCCACATAATTTGCATTTCCTTCGGCACCCCTGGAAATGTCATGATGACGAGACCAGGACGAGTTTCCCAAATGACACCAGGGGCACTCCCCGCTGGATTGGGCAAAACGTCTGCACCTTTGGGTAGAAGGGCCTGTTTGCGATTGCTGGGTGACATTGCGCGTCCCCGATGAACAAATTTTTGACGAATGTCTTCTAAGACGTCTGAGCGCTCTTCCAAAGGCACTTGGAAGAAATCAGCCAACGTCTCAAGAGTCAAATCATCGGGAGTTGGCCCTAGGCCTCCAGTAAAGAGCAATAGCTGCGATCGCCCACAGGCAACCTCGACAGCGCGCTGAATGCGGGCGGGATTATCGCCCACCACAGTCTGGTAGTAGTGAGGAATGCCAAGCTGCGCTAATTCTTGAGCTAAAAACTGGGCATTCGTGTTCAGAATGTCGCCCAGCAATAACTCGGTTCCGACACAAATGACTTCTGCACTTCCCTTCATAGGTCTCTGCCGTTCCTCTGGAGATACGGTGTCTTCATAGTGTCATGATTAAGAACGCCCGAACGGTATTCTGGTGCGATCGCTCAAAAGTTTCCTGAGCGATTGCGCCGCCCTGTAGAAAATAGCCCGGATTCATGCTGTCCAACCGTCCCAAAATCAGCTGGCCCCCAATTCCCCCAACTGTTTGGCTGTGGATAGGGGGGGGGCTTCTGTTCCGTACCGGCGTCGCTGGGTTACTGCCGGTAGGGTTTGACGAGGTCTACTACTACATGTACAGTCGGCAGCTGAGTTGGAGCTACTTCGATCACCCGCCCATGGTTGCGCTGACAACCGGTCTAGGCTGGTGGCTAACGGGCGTCATTATGCCACTGACGATTCGATTAGGAGCTCTGAGTTCATATGCACTGAGTCTGGTATTGCTATACCTCGTCGCCGAATACCTCTTCAATCGCAGGACTGGTCTGCTGGCCGTCGCACTTGCCTCAATCACGCCACTGTTCTGGATTTCGTTTGGTCTCCTCACCTCGCCTGATAACAGCCTGATCCTGTTTTGGACCCTGACGCTGTTGATTGCAGCCCACGAATTTATCCCTAAGGGCATGGCATCACTGACATCTGGTGGTGAAATCCCTTATCACCCGTCTCCCCGCCTCACGCTCTTCGGCCTCACGCTCGGGTTAGCTTGCTTGAGCAAGTACCACGGCTTTATTTTGGGCCTGGGCCTGGTGGGCTTTTGCCTCACGTCCAATCGCACCCGGAAAGCTCTTTGGTCCCCCTGGGCAGCCTTGGCATTGCTGGTTTTTCTGCTCACCCTGACTCCCCTCTGGCTGTGGAATAGTCAGCATGGCTGGATTTCTTTTCGCTTTCATTTAGGACTGCGATTTGCAGACAGCGACCCGACACCCTATCGGATTCAAGATGTGTTGGGGACGTGGTTGCTAGGAATCGGCTATCTTTTTCCCACGATTGGTTTGCCGCTGTGGTTGTGTACAGGGCGATCGCTGTTACAGCAAATTGACGACTGGAAACATCCGCCTTTCGCGGCAGCCGAAGCTTTGACCCGCGATCGCACAGCGCTAGTTTTGTGGGTTTCCTTGCCGATTGCCCTGGGCTTCACGCTCTTGGGTGGCAAGCAGGCTATCTATCCAGCGTGGCCTGCCCCTGGTTTTTGGGGCCTCACGCTCCTGTTAGCCTATGCCGCTAGTCATTGGCACTGGAGGGGCGTAAAACGTTGGCTTACGGGCACGGGGCTGTGTCTGGGGATGCTGGTGGCTGTTGCGCTGCTGCATTTGTCCCTTGGGATTCTGCAAAAACCGGGGAGCTATAGCCTCTTAGGTGGCTTTGTTCCGGTTGCTCAGGATGGTTCGACAGCACTGCTCGATATCGTGCAGCTGCGCTCACAGGTTGCTAACACTCCTGATCTCATGCAGGCGTTGCAGCAAACGGACTTTATCTTCACCGATGAGTTTTATCTATCGGCGTATGTTGACATGGCTCTGCACCCCTTAACCCAGCACCCAACTACCTGCTTCAGTCAGGATCCACGCGGTTTTGCCTTCTGGGCAGCGCCTGAAACTTGGGTTGGACAAGATGCCTTGTATCTAACCCTCGATAGCCTCCATACTGCTCGAGCAGAACTGATGGCTGAATTTCAACCCTTTTTTCAAACTCTTGAGCCGATACAAGAAATTCCGCTAACACGAGGCGGAGCTGTTACAGAGAAAGTCTTGGTTTATCGGGCGACCAGGATGCAGCAACCTTATCGTTACCCCTATCCATAGAGCTTCGAGCCGTTATCTGCTAGCAAAGGCTTTTCATTTAGGCAAGTTATTCGCCAATATATCTTAAGGTCTACACAATTAGTGATTAGGTCAGCTGTCATTCTGCTTCGAGTTGTGCGTTCCTGATTCATTTTGAGTAATGAGCTTATCCCTGCTATCGCGCCTCATCATTCTGTTTCTCCTACAAGCTGTAGGGATAACTTTATTGATTGGGTATTTCACTTATCAGGTCAGCCAGGGGATATTTGAAGCTACGGTTTTATGCTGCGGCTTCATATTTCTGACCACGACTGGATTTGGAATCTGGTTGATTTGTCGCGCGTTGTATCCTCAAGAATTGATTGAGTGGCGCAATCGCTACGACATGGCAACTTGGGCTGGTAGACAGGTGATTTATGAGTACAACCTTGCTGAAGATCGTTACACCTGGGGACGGAATGCCCAAGAGATTTTAGGCTGCGGCCCCGAAGCGCTGCCATGTTCTCTGACTAAGAGCATCAAGTTTATTCATCCTGCCGATCGCCGAACTTTTTTGCGCCTGCTAAAGCGGACCGATTCGGTAGAGCCGTTCAGCTTCGAGTTTCGTTTCCGCAAACAAGATGACACCTACGTTTGGTTGGAAGATCAAGGGGTTCCACAAATCGATAGTAAAGGTCAAATTGTTAAGGTGATTGGCTCGTTGAAAGACATCAGCGATCGCAAACGTATTGAACAGGAATTACAAGAAAGCCAAGTAAAATTCCAACGTCTTGTTGATGACATTGGC
>JBCBJE010000166.1:0-8433 GCA_038523735.1 Cyanobacteria bacterium J06626_18
CAAATATAACCTTGCTAATGGATGGGTTCGTATCGAGGCCAGACAGCGACAGGGGCAAGTTCAAATTACCGTTGCGAATGCCTCTAACCCATTGTCAAAAGCAGAGCGCGATCGCATCTTTGATCGCTTTTACCGAGGCGACCCTGCCCGCACTCGTAAAGTAGATGGCCTCGGTCTAGGACTTAGCCTTTCACAAGAGATTGTTCGTGCCCATCAAGGAACGCTGATTCTAGAGGATACGTTTGGCAATCAAACTGTTTTTATCCTATGTCTGCCCACCGTTGTATGAAGCAATCAGCTTTCTACAGCATCATTGCTATCCTCAGTGTGATTGGTGTTCAGCGTTCGTAAAAGCGCTAGTTCGATAAAAGCCTCGACAGCGTTTCCCGGGTTCCCAGCGCGTAAAGCTCTTGGAGATGATGGGTGACAGCCGTTACGAACGCTGGAGAATTAGACAAATCGCCAAAGAGGGCTTCGATGGTGAGTAACGGCGTCGGATCGTCTTTGCCAATGAGCGCTTTTTCGGTGAGCTGTGACGCCATAGGGTCGTCAATGGGTAGCGATTGCCCTTGCTCATCCGTACCGTTGAGGTAGCGAAACCAGAGCGCGATCGCAAAGCTCAAATATTCAATGGATCCCTCTTGTTCAAGTTTGTCGCGTACGCTGCCGAGGAGAAACTTTGGCAGCTTATTAGAGCTGTTGAGACAGAGGCGCGCTAGCTGGTCGCGAACTTTGGGGTTGGAAAATCGCTCGATCAGAGTCCGTTTGTAGTCGCTGATGTTGATGCCTGGCAAAGGCTGGAGGGCCGGCGTCACTTCATCCATCAAGTGCTCAGTCGCCGCTCGAATCAGATCGTTAGCCATGGCCTCAAAGGTGTAAGTGTAGCCCAGCAGTGACCCCAGATAGCCAATCAGCAGATGGCTGGCATTGAGCAGCCGGATCTTCATCATCTCGTAGGGATGAACGTCGTCGGTCATTTGAACGCCGACCGACTCCCAATCGGGTCTACCGGCACAGAATTTATCCTCTACAACCCACTGGATGAAAGGTTCTGCAACAACCGGCCAATCATCTTGAATACCAAACTGGTCACGCACCATTTGCTTATCAGCGGGCGTGGTAGAGGGGGTAATCCGATCCACCATGCTGTTAGGAAAAGCAACGTTGTTAACAATCCACTGACCCAGCTCTGGATCTTGCAGCGTGGCAAAAGCCGTCAGCATTTTGCGAACCGTATTGCCATTGCCCTGAATGTTGTCGCAGGACAAGACGGTGAAGGGAGGCAAGACATTTTTGCGTCGTTGGTTGAGCGCAGCGGTAAGAAACCCGTAAACCCCACTCGGCTGGTCGAGATGCTGCAGGTCATGCTGAATCGTGGGATGATCGGCATCGAATTTGCCGGTGCCTTCGACGACGTAATAGCCGCCTTCTGTGATTGTGAGCGTGACAATCCGGCAGTGGGGGTCGGCAAGGGCATCGATGACGGCCTGCGGGTTATCCAGCGCAAACAGATACTGGGTGATCGAGCCGATAATGCGGGCTGTGTCCTTTTCTGGAGATCGCTCGATCAATGTGTACAAACAGTCTTGAGCCTGCAGAACATCCCGCATCTTCGCGTCGTATGGCAGCAGGCCCACACCACAGATACCCCATTGGCTCAGGGGTTCGTTAGCTGAGGTGTGGGCGATCGCCTGCTCCAGATAGTTGTCTAGATAGAGGGCCTGATGCGCCCGATGGAATCCACCGACGCCAATGTGGACAATGCCGTTCGTTACAGCTTTGCGATCATATTGGGGCAGGCGGACGGACTCCGACTGTTGCGAGAGCGTTGTTTCACTCAGGGGTATGGGGGTTTTGGTTGGCTGATGGCTGGATGTCGGACGGTTGGATTTCCGATTGCTGGCGGGGTGGAATTGGGGTTGGCTGTCGTTCATGAGATGGATTTGGAACAGATTGGCGGGTGAGATGGTGTCGTTCAGCTTTAGGAATCGCGTTGTCATCGGCATCGAACAGGTGACAAAGATTGCCGTCGATATAAATGGGGACACGATCGCCCACCACAGCGGGGACATCGCCATCGGCTTCGACAATCAACGTGTCGCCACCGGCAACTTTGACGTAGAGATACGTCACATCACCGAGGTGCTCGACTACGAGAACTTGCCCTATTACGGTGGAGTTGTCTGCATCGATGCGTAGCGATTCAGGACGAATGCCCAGGGTGGCGCGATCGCCCACCATGAGGGTCTTAGGCTGTACGGGCACAGTCACGGTCGCATCGCCCGGCAGTCTCAGCGTCGTCCCTGAATCTTGAACGCTGGTCGTCATCACCGGCAGAAAGTTCATCTTGGGTGAGCCGATAAATCCAGCCACAAACCGATTGTGCGGATGATGATACAGCTCCATCGGCGCGCCTACCTGTTCAATGACGCCCCCTTGCAACACCACAATTTTGTTCGCCAGGGTCATCGCTTCGATCTGGTCGTGGGTGACGTAGATCATGGTGGCCCCCAAGCTGTTGTGGAGGTTGGCGAGCTCCAGCCGCATGTCACCTCTGAGCGTTGCATCCAAGTTTGACAGGGGTTCATCCAGCAAAAACACTTTGGGGTTACGCACTAGTGCGCGGCCAATAGCGACCCGCTGGCGTTGCCCACCGGAGAGGGCGCCAGGCTTGCGGTTTAACAGCGGTTCGAGCTGCAAAATACGCCCGATTTCTTTGGCCCGCTCATACCGTTTAGCTTTGGGCACACCGGCCAACCGCAGGCTGAAGGCCATGTTTTCGGCCACCGTCATATGGGGGTAAAGGGCATAGGTTTGAAACACCATGGCCAGCCCCCGCTCATCGGGGGGGACTTCGTTCATGCGCTGATCGTCAATCAATAGCTCACCGGAGGTAATATCCTCAAGGCCCGCGATCATCCGTAGTAGCGTCGATTTACCACAGCCCGAGGGTCCGACAAAAACCACAAATTCACCATCTTGAATATCGAGATCAATGCCTTTGATAACTTCGGAATCGGTATAGGTTTTGTGAATATCGTTGAGGGTGACAGTTGACATGATTGACTCACTTTACTAAATGGATTTTGAGGACTGTTTTTGGCGTATCACTGAGTTGATAAGTAGGTTGCTTATGTATCTGTAAAATGTCATTCCGACCAATGGAAGGAATCTCTATCTTCAGCGATTGTCCGAGACATATCTCGACCTTGCTCGACACAAGCCTCGATTCCGCTACACTCCACTCGATATGACAGATATACGGTTTATTTAGGACAACCCACTTACGGTTCAACCCGACCTATTTGACGGCTCCGAATGTAAGACCCCGAACCAGCTGTTTTTGACTGAACCAGCCGAATAAAAGAATGGGTGCGATCGCGAGGGTTGAAGCGGCGGATAATTTAGCCCAAAACAACCCTTGAGGACTGGAAAAGGATGCAATAAATGCGGTCAAGGCAGCCGCATCAAACGTCGTCAGATTCAGACTCCAAAAAGCTTCATTCCATGACAAAATCACCGATAGAAGGGCTGTAGAGGCAATTCCAGGGAGGGCCAATGGTAGCAGTACATAGGCAACTTCTTGATAGGTCGTTGCGCCATCCATGCGATCGGCTTCGAGGATTTCTTTCGGCACTTCTTTGAAGAAGCTATAGATCATCCAGACCACAATCGGCAGGTTGATCAAGGTGTAGATGATGATGAGCCCGATGCGCGTGTCGAGCAAGCCTGATTCGCGACCCAGAATATAAATCGGCACCAAAACCCCGACGGACGGTAGCATCTTGGTTGAAAGCATCCATAGCAGGGTACCTTTCATACGCTTAGTAGGGAAAAAGGCCATCGCGTAGGCCGCTGGAACCGCCAGTAGTAGCGCCAAAACAGTAGCCCCTAGAGAAATAATGACGCTATTCCCAGCGTAGTTAAAATAGTCTGCCCGCGCTTGTACATCAATATAGTTTTCCAGGGTGGGGGTAAAGAAGAGCTGTGGCGGCGTCGCAATGGCGGCCACTTCTGTTTTGAAACTGGTGATAAACATCCAGAAGATTGGGAAAAACAGAATACAGGCGACGAGCCATCCGAGCAGCCCAATGAGCCATTTTTTAGAGGTGCGATGATCGGTTGTTGCCATGGGGGGTATCCAAATTAGCTATCCAGGTTGCGAGCGACACTTCGGATTAAGAAAATTGCGACGAGGTTCGCCAGCACAACGGCGATTAATCCACCGGCAGAAGCGCCACCCACATCAAACTCGAGGAGTGCCTTTAGATAGATGTAGTAGGCCAAATTGGTCGTGGCGAGACCAGGGCCGCCGCCAGTGGTGACGAAGATTTCCGCAAAAATCGTCAAGAAGAAGATGGTTTCGATCATCGCGACGACGGCGATCGCCCGACTCAAGTGCGGCAAGACCACGAACCGAAACAAGCTCACGGACTTAGCACCATCCATCCGGGCCGCTTCAAGCTGATCGGTATCGAGCGACTGAATCGCCGTCAGCAAGATCAGTAACGCAAACGGCAGCCATTCCCAAGAGACGATAATGATGATCGATAGCAGCGGCAAATCACCAAACCAGTCGATCGCGCCCAGACCCAATCCCTGCGTAATTTGGGCAAACAGGCCGTTTGCTGGATGCATCAGCATATTCTTCCAAATCAGAGCGCTCACCGTTGGCATCACAAAAAACGGTGAAATGGCCAGTACGCGGGCAATCCCTCGGCCAGGGAAGTCTTGATTAAATAGCACAGCCAGCAGCGTACCTATGCCAATGGTGATTACCAGTACCGAGGCCACCAGGATGAGCGTCGTGCCGATGGAAATCCAGAGTGCCGGGTCGGTCAGAATAAAGGTAAAGTTCCGCAACCCAACGAATCCCCGGTTATCGGGCACTAGCAGGTTGTATCGCTGGAAGGCATACCAGACAGCCATCGCCAGCGGTACCACCATCCATAAAACAAGCACAATGACGGAGGGAGCGACGAGGGCAAGGGCGGGAATCTTGCGCTGCGATCGCGCCCGAGTCGACGGTTGTCCGTGCGGTGAACGGGTTGCTACTGAAGACGCCATAGCTTATCTTGTTTCCTCCATGGGCTGAGTTTCCTCGCTGGGCTGACTGAATCGGGCTCATAATCTGACTAACGCGCCTACTCGATATAGCCGGTATGGCGCATGAACCGTTCGGCTACTGCCTGCGATCGCTGCAGGGCCTGTTCTACCGAGACCTGATCGGCTAAGGCTGCTGCCATGCGCTGTCCTACTTGGGTGCCAATGGCCTGAAATTCGGGAATATCCACGTATTGCACCCCTTTGTAGGGCGTCGGTGAGGCGGCAGGATTCTCAATATCCGCCGATTCGATGGAGCTCAATACCGTCTTGGCGAAGGGAGCCACTTCCTGGTATTCAGGATTCTCATAAGTGGAGGTGCGCGTACCGGGTGGCACCGCTACCCACCCCAATTCATCAGCCACGAGCTGGATGTATTCTTTCGATGTCGCCCAGGTAATAAATCGCTGGGCCGCTTCGGGCGATCGCGAAGTTGCCGGAATTGCCAAAGCCCAAGACCATAGCCAGTTGGAACCATTGGGATAGGACGCAACCGGAGCGGGTGCAAAGCCCACGGTATCCGCCACCCGCGACTGCTCGGGGTTCGATAACAATCCTGTTGCTACTGTGGCATCAATCCACATGCCACATTTCCCCGTCGAGAACAGCGCCAAGTTCTCATTGAACCCATTGGAGCTGGCACCGGGTGGGCCGTAGTTATTCAGCATATCGACATAGAAACTGACCGCGTTTTGCCACTCCGGCGTGTTGAGCTGGGGCTCCCAGTCCATATCAAACCACTGGCCCCCAAACGTATTCACCAGCGTGGTTAAAAACGCCATGTTCTCGCCCCAACCCGGCTTGCCGCGCAGACACATACCATACACATTATTCGCCGGATCGTTTACCTGGCTCGCCCACTCGCCAACCTGTTGATACGTCGGGCTCTCGGGCACCGTGATGCCTGCCTGCTCAAACAGATCGCGCCGGTAATACAGCATTGAACTCTCGCCATAGAAGGGCAGCGCATACAGCGTCCCGTCTTGGGAAAGCCCAGTGCGAATTGGGTCAATCAGGTCATCCACGTCGTAGGCGGCGGGCAGTTGGTCGAGCGGTTTGAGCCAACCGCGCTTCGCCCAAATCGGCGTTTCATAAGCGCCAATCGTCAAAACATCAAACTGACCGCCCTGGCTGGCTACATCTGTCGTGGTGCGCTGCCGCAAAATATTCTCTTCGAGCACGACCCAGCGCAGCTCAACATCAGGGTTGTCGGCTTCAAATTGGCGCGACAGATCTTGCATCACCACCATGTCGCCATTGTTGACGGTGGCGATCGTCAGCCGCGTTTTGCTAGCTGCTTGAGGTCCAGCACCACAGGCATGCAGCAGCTGCATAAGAACGACGCCCACCAAAAACGTCGCTACCACTTTGGCGAGGCGCAACTTGGCGAAACGAGACATACCTTGACCACATCCAGATCGCCGGTTTTTGTCTAGGGAAAGACTCCAGTTTCCAAATCGGATGTGGTTTACACGCACCGCTCGGCTCCTTTTTATTTCAGCAGAATAGATTGATTTTTGATTTTATATTTATCTACTGAGCAAAAGCTCATTAATTGGAATAATAGAGATGTTTGGTCAAAAAATGAGAATGACAATACAATTCGCAACAATTTATGCTGAATAGGGTGTTAAGGCGACTTCTGAGAAAAAAGCTACCCAGAAAATTGGACTGTGTAAGTTGGGTTAAGCGAAGTGCACTTGAGCAGGAAAAGATTTTGGAGGTGTTAGGTCTCGTTCCTTGACACCAACCGGCAGCAGGATGTTTATCCTTAGAAATCACCTAAAACTGAATATCCTTAATCTGCAAACTACTGGAATGTCCTGTTTACGCTTTGCTGCAGGCTAAGGATCGAGATATTTTATATGGGCAGTAACTTAAGTACTGAGCATATATTCAAGAAAGGAAAATGCGATGTCACTTTTCGGTGCAATTGAAGCGGGTGGTACAAAGTTTGTCTGTGCAGTAGGATCTGGGCCTCAAGATCTGCGGGCAAAGACTCGCATTCCTACTACCACTCCGGCAGAGACGATCGCTCAAGTGGTCGATTTTTTTCGTCAACAAGCGTCACAAGTCGAGTCTTTAGACGCGATCGGCATTGGTGCGTTTGGCCCGGTCGACACGCACAGTGACTCATCTACATTTGGCTGGTTTCTCGATACGCCTAAGCCGGGTTGGCAGCAGATTGAGTTTGCGGGAATCCTGGAGCGCGAGCTAGCTACCCCCGTCGGATTTGATACCGATGTGAATGCTGCGGCTTTGGGCGAATACTACTGGGGCAATGGTCAGGGATGCGAGACGTTTTTGTATCTAACCGTGGGTACGGGGATTGGCGGCGGGGCGATGGTCAACGGCAAGCTGGTGCATGGGCTGCTGCATCCCGAAATGGGGCATATTCTCATTCCCCACGATTTAACGGTCGATCCGTTTCCCGGTGCCTGTCCGTTTCATCGCGATTGCTTAGAAGGCTTAGCCTCTGGATTTGCCATGGAAAAACGGTGGCAGCAAAAAGCAGCCTCGCTTCCGGCTGACCATCCAGCCTGGGCATTAGAGGCCCACTATTTGGCAGTTGGCTTGGTCAATTTCACGCTCATGTTCTCCCCTGAGCGGATCATTATGGGTGGGGGTGTGATGGAACAAAAGCAGCTTTTCCCGCTCGTGCGATCGCAAGTACGCCAACAGATGAGTACTTATCTCAAGGTGCCAAAAATCATGAACGCAATTGATGACTACATTGTCCCCCCGAAGCTAGTTGGCAAATCGGGGATTATGGGCGCTTTTGTCCTCGCCCAGCAAGCGGCCCAAGCGGCCTCAAGTCGCTCATCGTAAATGCATTAGAATGACTCTGATTACAGTCCGTCAAGAACAAAGCATATGGGAGACTCGCACGCTGATCGGCGCGAACCGACTGGTCGGCGCTCACGCGAGACAACAAGTCGTCATTCACGTGAACGCAAGCTTGATTTAGCTGCCCGTGCCGCTTGGCTCTACTACATCGCCGGCGATACTCAAGAAGCGATTGCGACTAAGCTAGAGGTATCCCGCCAGGCAGCTCAGCGTTTGGTTGCCTTAGCCGTAAGCGAAAAGCTGATTACCTTTCGGCTCAATCACCCGCTCAGTCACTGCATTGCGCTGGCTGAAGCCTTACGCGATAAATTTGGATTATCCACCTGCGAGGTGGTTCCTCACAGCACCGACAATTTACGGACCGGGCTGGGTATTTACGCTGCCAACTATTTAGAGGCTCATCTAGTCGCGAAAGCACCGACTATCGTGGCGTTTTCTTCAGGGCGGACGCTGCGGGCACTGGTGGAGCAAATCCCATCGATG
>JBCBJE010000167.1:0-8430 GCA_038523735.1 Cyanobacteria bacterium J06626_18
AGACCAGGCACGCTGTAAGCTGAGCGGGGTTGGCTGGGCTTCTCCTCCAGGCTAAGCGGTAAACCCGTTTCAGACAGTTCCACCACACAATACAGCTCAGCTTACAGCGTGCCTGGTCTCTATTTTTACGATGCTCAGGTGACGGAACTAGCAAGGCAGATCAAACCATCCCAGCGGGGTGAAGTGGAAATCACCTCACTCAATCAGGTCTATCTACAGCGGGGACAACTCGCCGTCGAAATCATCGGACGCGGCATCGCCTGGTTAGACGCTGGTACCCCCGATTCGCTGCTGGAAGCTAGCAACTTTGTCGCGACTATCGAACATCGACAAGGGCTAAAAATTGCCTGTCCTGAAGAAGTCGCCTATCGCCTCGGCTGGATCACCGCGACCCAGTTAGAAGACTTAGCTCACAAATTTGCCAAAACCCCCTACGGGCAGTATTTGTTCAACGTATTGTCGGTGGGGAGACGGTATCTGAGTTTTTCAATAACTGGCGAAAATGTGGGGAGGGAAGAACCTAGCTGAGCAGACGAGATGACGCATCATCTTCAAGTTCTGTTTTCCAGTTGTTGCTTAACCCACTGACGGAATGCACGGATGGCTTTGTTGCGTCCTTCGACTTGACTCTGTTGCACGCGCTTGGCGATCTCAGTCTGGAGCGATCGCCCCGGCAAGACAGAACTATCTAGAGTTTCGACATACGCTCCATCTTGGAGCCGATAAACCTGAATTTGGTTGCCGCTACGCCGCCAAAGTTCTGGAACACCTAAGGCTGCATAGGTTTCTGGATGGGTACGGGAGGTTACATCAATTTCTAGGGCCAAATCGGGAGGAGGATCGACAGCCAAATCAAGGCGCTTTTTGCCACGTACCGCAGTTTCGTTCTGAATGTAGAAGCATTGGTCAGGTTCAATACCTTTTAGCATTTCAGCATTTTTGAAGGTCGTCGATCCTAACGTAAGGAATTCGATGTCGAGTTCCTCTAGTAACGCTTTGAGAAGATCACCAATGATTTCCTTATCAGATTCGTGTTCGGGTGAAGGAGCCATAATTTCCAGCAGGCCGTTGGTGTAAGCAACACGGGTATTGCGGTGTTCTCCTAGTTCCTCCAGGATGGCCTCGAACTCGACCCAGCTCACATCGTGCAGCAGCAGTCGCTGACCAGAGGGAACGTCAAGTTGTCGAAGCTGCAGAGTAACCATTGACATAAACCTCCTGAAAGCTCGGGGTTAAAGTAGAAAACATCACTCCGACACGTTAGTTTCTTCTGAATTAGGAATCCAGTAACTAGGGCTGGCGAGTTTTGGGGTGTAACTTTCCCAGCTGTAATCATGCTTGGGCTGTTTCACTTCTGCAAACGTGATGATGGCGCCGTAGTCGCCTTCGGCAATCAGATCATCGTCTTCTTGCCATTCGGGGAAGTCTACCTTTCCCACAACAGCGTATATCCTAGGGCTGATCTTGATTTTGCCGCGATCGCGATGAACTGGTATCCCCTATTTAACCTAGCGCTTTCATTCTTAGTGCAGTCGCCTGCCCCTACCCCAACGACACCGCCTGAAGTTGAACTACTCAAAAGCCAACTGGAGTTTGTGCTGCAGCTCAACACGGTATTTCTAGGATTTTTAGCAATTCTGGGCGGCCTGCTGACCTGGTTCTTTAAGAGCAATCTCGACGACGCGAAGGAAATGGCCACGCGCATGGTGCGTCAGGAGCTCTCAGACCACATTGAACCCCTCATTAAGGCGGAAGCCAGGAATATCCAGCGCACCTTTCGTATATTGACCAGCTCACGGCCAATTTCCCCGCAGCTATCAAGTACTATTCATCGGTTAAGACGCCTGTTGCGCTGATGGGAGCGGCAGTCGATTCGGCGTATGTGGCGTATGGCGATCGTCAGTTTACCGGTTAGAGCCTCTACTGCTCATGCGGTCGGAATGGCACAATAATCAGTTATGGAATTGATTACGGGGATTTATGACTATGCAAGCTAAGCTTCAGACGGCATTTGCTCAAGGCCAAGCGCTGAAAATCATTAGTGGGTTGACCAACTTTGATCGCGATCGCGTTGCAGCGGTGGTTCGTGCGGCGGATCAAGGGGGTGCCACCTTCTTGGATATTGCTGCCGATGCTGACCTCGTGCGACTGGCGAAAAGCCTGACCGATTTGCCTATCTGTGTATCTGCTGTTGAAGCTGAAGCCTTTTTGGCCCCTGTCGCGGCGGGCGCTGACCTCATCGAAATCGGTAACTTTGACGCTTTCTATGCTCAGGGTATTCGCTTTGAGGCTGCTGAGGTGTTGGCATTGACGCAACAGACTCGTGAACTGCTGCCCCATACACTCTTATCCGTCACAGTGCCCCACATCCTAGCGATGGATGAGCAGGTCCAGCTGGCAGAAGATTTGGTGGCGGCAGGCGCCGACATTATTCAAACTGAAGGCGGTACTAGCAGTCAGCCTACCCACGGTGGCACTCTGGGCTTGATTGAGAAAGCTGCGCCCACACTAGCCGCGGCCCGCGAAATTTCCCGTGTGGTCTCGGTGCCTGTGCTCTGTGCTTCTGGATTATCGGACGTGACGGCACCTATGGCGATCGCGGCGGGAGCTGCTGGTATCGGGGTGGGCTCTGCGGTGAATAAGCTGGAGAGCGAATTGGCGATGGTAGCCGTTGTCCGCAGCTTGGTCGAGGCGCTACAAACTGTCAGCCGCAATCCCAGGGTGCTTGCTCGGGATTAAATATTTACTGAGGCAAGATCCCAGGGTTCTTGTATGAGACCAAAACATTTCTGGATAATCCGACAGAACCCTGGGATCTAGTCTCACAGCTTTAAGAGGCCAAGACCGATCGCGCCTGGAGCGATCGCAACACAGTTTCCTCTTGGGCTTTAAGCAAATACGTTTTGGCATCCAGGGAAATTGCCCGTCTGAGATGCTCGATAGCCCAGTCATTTTTGCCTAGCGAGGCATAGCAACAGGCTTGCTGGAAAAAGGCCATAGGATGATTAGGCGATAGGGTCAATGCCTTATTGAAGGCTGAGATAGCTGCCCCAGGTGCCGACAACTTGCGTAGACTCATCCCCAGCGCTATCCAGCTATCCGTATGGTTTGCCTGCCGTTTCAGAGCTTCGCGGAAAGCGCCATGGGCCTCAGCATAGTTGCCTAAGCGGGCTAGCACTAACCCCATATGGAACCACAGATGAGGATTTTTAGGATCGAGATTAATGGCCTGTTGCAACTGTTTAAGTGCTCCCTTGATATCGCCTTTTTGCTGCAGTAGGTAAGCGTAACAGTCATACAGGTACGGATCATCCAAGCCCTTCTTGAAGAGTAACCCCACATACTCTAAGGCTTCGTCATCTCGTTCCACGCTGATCAGCGCATAAATAAGCGATAGATATGGAACACCGCAGCTGCTGCGATGTTCGATCGCGATTTTGAAGCAGTTGATGGCCTGATCAATGTGGTCGAGCTGATAGGTGGCGAGTCCCTTGGCATACCAAATGCGGCCATCCGTTGGGGCGAGGGCAAGGGCTTGGTCGTAGCTCTCAACCGCGCGAGCGTACTCTCCCAGGCGATAGAGTATCTTGCCTCGGCGTCGCCAAACATTTGCGTAGATGGGGTCTAGCTGGAGCGAGCGATCATAGGCCCGCACCGCTGCTTTCAACTTATCCACCGCTGCCAGAGCGCTGGCATAGTTACACCAGGCTCTAGCATCGTTTGTGTCCAGTGTCAGCGTCTTTTGATAGCTTTTGACGGCCTCTTGATAACGACCTAAGCGTACTAAACAGTAGCTCCGTTGTTGCCAAAGGTCACTGGAATTGGGATTGTGAGGTAGCTGCTGCTCGTACTGATTCAGCAGCGCTAGCAGCGTTTTTTCGGGCATAGTTTCGCCACTAAGGAGGCGCTGTTCGGACGTCGTCGATTTCTGAGTCATAGGACCACACCGCTGGATCAGGTGCTTGGGCTATCTTGTCGTGCGTGAGCTATTGTTAGGCAGCTCTGTCAGCATTGGATAATCCATTATCAGAGCAAGGCTCGGTTTGGCAAATAGCCCCATAGGAAAGCGATCGCTTACGTCCAGGCCATAGCTCTGCAATCGATAGGACACCCTATTTCTTATTTCTGGGCACGGTTTAAGAAAACCGGATATTCCCTGTTAGGAAGTTGTGAGGCTTAGAGGGAAAAGGGAAAAAGGGTGGAAGGGTAGAAGGGTGTTTAAACCACTTCAAATGTAATGGCGAGGGCGGCTAGCTCCGTTACACTCACAGGCTGGACCGCAGCCCCTCTGCTACCAGATTGAGAAGGATCACTGACGTCTTCAATCAAGCTGCTGATTACCTCAGTCGGTTCACTAATGCCGATCGGACCCGCCGTTAGTCCAGAATCTCTGGCAACCCCCTGTAGGGCGCGCAACGCTTTTTCCAACGGATGACTACTCGCGACAATTAATACTTCAACGGTACCTCTGGGTTCTTGAGTCACAATGCTGAACGTATCGCGATTGGGATCGGGAATGGATACGGTTTGTCCAGCTGGTAAGAGCGTTGCTTCAATCGAGGCATTCCACTGCACCGGAAACACCACCGTCATTTCACCGGTCGCATCAATCACCAGTACGCTCAGATACAAGTCACGGGTTTCGCGATTTTCAATCTGAAATCGAACTTTGGTGTCAAGCGCTACTTGTTCAATACCAGAACTAGAGGGGACAACTTCCGCGCTTGCCCCTCTGACGGTAACCGTATTTGCTCCCACTTGATCGCCACTTTCCGGAATCATCGTGGCGCTGAGATTGAGGCGTGATGAACCTGGGTTGAGGGTCAGTTTGACCATGCGGGCAGCCAGGAGCGATCGCAGCTTGGGGCGCAGCCTTACCACCGCATCGGTGACAGATTCATCGGGTGCACCGTAAGAACCGGGTACGAGGTCGAGTCCCTGAGAAAAGAGCCCAATGCTATTTTCAGCAGGGAGATCCGGTTGTCCTGCTAGGTTTTGGCGGTAAGCGGCAGTCATTCGACCCAAGATATACTGCACTTCGCCCTCACCCAGGGAAATGGGCTCGACACGTGCAACGGTTGATAAGGCTTCACTGGCAGCCGTTTGCTCACTGCCTAAAGAATCGTCCAGGCCAATCCGGAGGGTGACATTCGTCGGCACGCCACGCACTTGTTCCTGGAGCAAGGCTCCGGAGGGTAGGGTCGTCTCTAATAGGCGTCCGCGTCCGATTAGTCCCTGTCGTGCAGTGATTTCGACCAGTCCCTGCGATTGCCCTGCCTCATCGACACCGGCCAACACCGCTCCTTGCTCAAAAGCCGCCAAACTGCGAGGCGTTACCCCGCCTAACCAAATTTCCGCTTCACTACCCTGAATATTGGTCACCACCGCTTCGGCAGGGGGCGTTGATTTTTGGGTGAAGTAGACCGGTTGCCGGTCGTAGGCGCTGCCAGGTTGCGACTCAAATTCAGGTTCTTGGGCACTGAAGGAGACCTGGGTGGTTGTGCGGCTGACGTTACCCAGCGTACTATCGAACGCCGTAGTGCCAGTCTGTTGCCAGAGATATTGGGTCAGCACATAGGTGAACGCGCCCGCATGGAAATCTTCAAACGGCGCATCGGCAGCAAACTGATCGCGTTTGGCCGAGGCGATCGCCACCCCCTTGGCAATTCCCTCACGGCGGCGATCGATGAAAGCCTGCGGCGACATATTCAAGCGGGATAGCCAGTCAGCTTGGTAAGCCAGTTCGGCGTCGCTCATGGTTAGGCTATTGCCCCCCTCACGCGCGCGGATTACCAAATTACCCCGCGTAGCTCCCCCTGAATGACAGCTATCCAGGATCATGGTGAAGTTCTCGGTCGGCATGGCACTGCCTAGCAAGAACAAAGTGTGACCCGTGATGTCTTGCACCGGTCCTCCCGTTTGAGGAAAGCCTTCTGGCAAAAGGCTATCAACCGGAACCAGAGTGCCATTGAGGCCATCGGGAAAATCGCGATCTGGATCAGCCACCCGCGACCCATGGCCCGAGAAGTGGAAAACTACGACATCCCCCGGTTGTGCCTGCTTAATGAGATGCTCTTCAAAAGCCGTGAGAATTCCCTGGCGGGTTGCCTGCTGATCCGTCAGCTTGACAATGTCGCTGGGTTGGAAGCCAAACCGATGTACCAGCAAGTGGTACTGCAGCTCTACATCGTTGACACAGCCATTTAGAGGCGGGAACAGGCCATCGTCAGGATAGGCATTGATACCAACCAGCAGCGCTAGCTTGCGGGGAGTGGACTGTGCTAGTACCTGACCGTAGCGATCGCCGTGCCCCAAGACATCTAAGTGAGACCAGCCCAATGCAGCCAGGGTTGCGCCTGTAGCCTGCATAAAGTGGCGGCGTGAGAATTTTTGTGACATCGCTAGCCTCGCAATCTTTCAGAAAGCGCGATAGAGAACTATCTCTAAAGCCTACAGTCGCCACATGACAGAATCCCGAAAGTGCAGGGTATGTTTACAGGCTAAAACGGATAGGTAAGGCTAGACGTAGTTAACAATGCGACCAAAGCTGTCGGCCTTGAGGCTGGCTCCTCCCACAAGGACACCGTCAATTTCCGACCGGGCCATAATCTCATCGATGTTACCGGGCTTCACAGAGCCACCGTACTGAATCGGAACGTCCTTGTTTGTGAGCTGTTTGCGGATTTCGCCAACGACGCGGTTGGCTTCTGCCGATTCACAGGTATCGCCTGTACCAATCGCCCAAATCGGCTCATAGGCAATGACCAAGTTGCTTTGGTCGACACCCAAAAGATCCTGCTCAAGCTGCTGGCCAATAACAGCTTCAGTCTTGCCTGAGTCACGCTGCTCTTTGGTCTCACCGACACACAAAATTGGGATCAGGCCACACTGTTGAGTTGCTAACAAACGTTTGTTGACCGTTTCGTCCGTTTCACCAAAGTACTGTCGCCTTTCACTGTGCCCCACGATTGCGTAGCGGGCACCTACCTCTTTCAGCATGTCGCCCGAAATTTCGCCGGTAAAGGCCCCTTCGTCAGCCCAGTGAATGTTCTGCGCGCCAATCTTGACGCGGCTGCCGTGGAGATGCTTGGACATTGATCCCAGTGCTGTGAAGGGCACACACAAGATCACCTCGCGGTTGTCGGGTGTATCCGATAGCTGCGCCATAAAACCCTGCAAAAATGCCAAAGCATCCGCTTGGGTCTTATGCATTTTCCAGTTTCCAGCGATGACTATCTTACGCACGGGTTGTCCAGTTGAGAAGGGTTGACAGAAGCAGCCTGCATCCTTGCATGCTACAGGCAAAGAGGGTCCGAATCAAATGCCGCTCGCGACACCTAGGGGCAGCCGGGCAGCCAAGTCAGCTATGCTCATCACTTTGCCGGTTGCCGTAAGCTAGCAGCGTAGCGCTAGTGTCTGCTCGCCGCTCAAAAAGCTAATTGAAGCAACCTAACGGTAGTCAATAAACTTAGTGAATTATTCAGCAGCTACGCGAATATTGATAATGGACGTAACTTCGGCATGAAGCTTAATGGTGGCGCTATATTCACCTAACTTATTGATGTCAGGAACTACAATATCGCGGCGATCAACTTCCTTTTGAGTCGCCACTTGAATCGCTTCAGCCACATCGGTCGAGGTGACAGTTCCGAAAATAGCGTCGTCCTCACCTACAGGCTTCTTAATTACGAACATCCCGATAGTTTCCAGTGCCGTCTTCATCGACTCGGCATCCTTCTTGATCTGTTCTAGCCGTTGGCGAATTTCTTCCCGCCGCCGCTCGACTTGCTTGAGAACACCGGGCGTTGTGCGCACCGCCAGCCCTCTAGGAAACAGGTAGTTGCGGGCATAGCCAGGTGCGACTTCTACCAAATCACCCGCAATGCCCAACTTACGAATATCTTGCTGTAAAACGACTTGAACTCGCTTAGCCATGACCATCTCATAAAACGCCCGGTCTAATAGACTAGCGAATGCATGGCACTTCACGCAAGTCCTTTTGAGAGAAAGGACACTATCGCTACAGCCGGTGACTGTTTGAATTGCGGGTCACTTTTTCAACAACCGTTTGCGTAGGATTAGGGCTGGATTCAGCAGTGGGAGATATTGCCGAGCGGGCTTGTTGAGCAATCAGGAGCGCGACGGTTATGGCAATACTGGTGATGAGACGTTTGGTGAGGAGACGATCCATGGTTCACTGACTCCATCCTTGAAGGGGCTGTATGGCGATATAAATCTGACGCTGATGTGCTTATGCGTTAGAACTCACAGATTGTTGCGGGCTGTAAAGGGCAGGTGCGATCGCATGCACGCATTAAAACCGACAGATGCCTGCGAGTTGCGCGGGGCAGCGCTGATCCTGCCAAGGATTCTCAGTAACAATCAAATCTCAGACGCAAAGCCTTTAGAGGGGCTGACTTCTCTCATCGA
>JBCBJE010000168.1:0-8420 GCA_038523735.1 Cyanobacteria bacterium J06626_18
AGGAGTTTCACCTATGGCACTTTCAGAAGAATTGCTTCAGGTAATAGCTGATCGTCTAGAGTCTGTTGATACGCGTCTAGAATCTGTTGATACGCGTTTGGAAGCGATTGCAGAAGTTCAGAAGGTGAACACTCAGTACCTGGGAACGATTTCGGAAAAGCTTACAAGCCTCGAACTTAAGGTGGATACTCGATTTGACCAAATTGCTCAGAGCTTTGAGGATTTGAAAGAGATTACCCGAATGCAAGGCAACCATATTGATAGGCTAATGAGCATTACGGAGACCTTGATTCAACAGCGCGTGGCTTGACCGTTACAAGTATTGGTCAGGATTCTACAGAATTGAATTGTATTCTCCTCTAATATTCTGATTTGTGCAGGTTTCCCGTAGTTCGAATCGGAAGTCGACGCTATGACAGGTCAACCCAGTTCCAAAATCGTCAAAGCTCGACGGGATTACAACACCTGGGTCGCCACCGAAACCCTGGAAGACTATGCTCTGCGGTTTGCCCCCAAATCCTTTCGCAAATGGCCGGAATGGCTGGTAGCCAATACCGCCGCGGGGGGACTGTCCTTTTTGGCGTTGGAAGCGATCGGCGGCTCTCTGACCCTTAACTACGGCTTTGCCAATGCATTTTGGGCGATCGTGGTGGTTGGTCTGGTGATCTTTCTAACGGGTCTGCCTATTTCTTACTATGCGGCCAAGTACAACGTAGATATCGACCTGCTGACCCGAGGTGCAGGGTTTGGCTACATCGGCTCCACCATTACCTCCCTGATCTACGCCTCCTTCACCTTTATCTTCTTCGCCTTAGAAGCTGCCATCATGGCGCAGGCGCTGGAGATGTACTTTAACTTACCGCTTTGGATTGGCTACATCGTCTGCTCCTTAGTCATCATCCCCCTGGTGTTTTTCGGCATGACGCTGATCAATCGGCTGCAGTTGTGGACCCAGCCCATCTGGTTGGTGCTGATGATTTTGCCCTATGCCTGCATCCTTTACCGAGAACCAAGTGCATTTACCCGCTGGATTCACTTTGCTGGGGAATCGAGCAGCGGTGCTGAGTTTGATCCGCTGTTGTTTGGAGCGGCTGCGACCGTTTCCTTTTCTCTTATTGCTCAAATTGGGGAACAGGTAGATTACCTGCGATTTTTGCCAGAACCCGAGGAGAAGCCCCTTAAGTGGTGGCTAGCCGTGGTTTTAGCAGGGCCTGGCTGGATTATTATTGGCTGCGCCAAGCAGTTAGGCGGAGCCTTCCTCGCGACCTTGGTGCTCGATCATGGCATCAGCCTAGCCAAAGCCAATGAACCCACCAACATGTATCGCATCGGGTTCGAGTATGTATTCGCGAATCCTGAGACGGCGCTAGCAGTGACGATTTTCTTTGTCCTCCTGTCGCAGGTGAAGATTAACGTTACCAACGCCTATGCGGGCTCACTGGCCTGGTCCAACTTCTTTTCGCGGTTAACCCACAATCATCCCGGACGAGTAGTTTGGCTGGTGTTTAACGTGGCGATCGCCCTCCTCATGATGGAGCTGGGCATTTTCTCTACCCTGGAAGCAGTGCTGGGTCTGTACTCGAACGTCGCGATCGCTTGGGTGGGTGCTCTGGTTGCCGATCTGCTGATCAACAAACCTTTGGGCCTCAGTCCGCCTTACATCGAATTTAAGCGCGCTCATTTGTACAACATTAATCCGGTCGGCGTAGGCTCGACCCTGATCGCGTCCCTGGTGGCGATGGCTGCTTTCGTGGGCTTCTTTGGACCCAATGCCAAAGCCTTTGCGGCTTTTATTGCGCTGGGGCTGGCCCTGCTGCTGGCACCCGCGATCGCCCTGATCACGCGCGGCAAGTATTACATTGCCCGGGCCGAAGCAACGCTGCCACGCTCGGCATCGGAACCCATTCAATGCTGCATCTGTCGGCAAAATTATGAACCACAAGACATGGCCGTGTGCCCGGTTTACGATGCCACCATCTGTTCTCTATGTTGCACGTTGGATGCTCGCTGTAACGATATTTGTAAACACACTCACGCCGACAGTCCAGGCGTCGATTTAGCGCCAGGGCAAAGCACTTCCCAGGGGATCTTGAGCACCAAGCTTTCGCCGCAGTTCGGGAGCCGTCTGTTGCGATTTCTCGCAGTTGCCTTCTTGCTATCCACCCTCGCAGGTGCGGCCTTGGGCTGCATCTACTACCAGCAAGTCACCGCCACACCCAATCTGCCCGAGTTTGCCGCTCAACATCTGACCGCGACCCTAGTGGAAGTTTACGCGGTTTTCATCGTCCTCATTGGCATCGGTTCCTGGTGGCTAGTCTTGACTCAAGAAAGTCGCCAACTAGCCCAGGAGGAACTCGACAAGCAAAATTTACAGCTGCAGCAAGAGGTGACGGAACGACAGTTGGCAGAAACGCAGCTGCAAGAAAAAGCACAGCAGTTAGAACAGACCCTCACCAGTTTGCAGCAGGCTGAGGACCAGCTGATTCAAACGGAAAAGATGGCGGCGCTGGGTCGATTAGTAGCGGGTATTGCTCACGAAATCAACACGCCTATCGGCATCGGCGTCACGGCGACGTCCCTACTGGTCGAAAAAACGGACGCCTTTGCCCTGCGATTTAAGGAAGGGTTGCTCAAACGGTCGGAGCTAGAAAAGTTCTTATCGACTGCTCAGCAAAGCAGCCAAATGGCGCTGAAGAACCTAGAACGAGCTGCCGAGCTGATTCAGAGCTTTAAGCGGGTCGCGGTTGACCAGTCCAGCGAATCGAAGCGCATTTTTAACGTCAAGTCTTATTTGGAGGAAATCCTCCTGCAGCTCAGCCCAAAGCTGAAAGCCACGCAGCACACAGTCCTGATTCGGGGAGATGCGGCTCTGGACATCAATAGCTTTCCCGGCGCATTCTCACAGATTGTGACAAATTTGGTCATGAACTCTCTTCTCCATGCCTATACCCCGGATGATAGAGGGGTGATTGAGCTTGATTTCCAGGGGAGCGATCGCCGGTTCGTATTTGTCTACACTGATGACGGCGGCGGCATCCCTGCCGAAAACTTGGGCAAGATTTTTGAGCCGTTCTTCACCACCAAACGAGGACAAGGCGGCAGTGGACTGGGGCTTCATATTGTTTACAACCTAGTAACCCGCAAGCTGGGCGGAACCATCCGCTGTGACAGCCAATGGGGCCAGGGTACACAGTTTACGATTGAGCTGCCCCTAGCGTAATCTCATCAAGGTTCTCCCTGATGGGTCAGACTTATTGCAAGCTTAGTTATGTCACCCCCTATGCAAGACGATTTTCTATTCGTATCGGAAGCAGATGCTGCCAAGGTGGCCTTGGATGATGACGAACTTCAATTTGCGGAAGAAACCGAGACTGAACAGCCGGAAAAAAGCTGGAAAATTCTCATCGTTGATGATGAAGCAGAGGTTCACGACGTCACTAAGCTAGCGCTGAGCGATGTCACCTTTGAAGAGCGCTCTCTCACTTTTCTCAGCGCCTATTCGGCGGCTGAAGCCCAAGCCATTATGCAGGCCCATGCGGATATTGCGATCGTCTTCCTCGACGTGGTGATGGAAACTGACGATGCCGGTCTGCAGCTGATCAACTACATCCGTGAGGACTTGGGTAATCTCACCACGCGCATCATTTTACGTACGGGACAACCGGGTCAGGCCCCTGAAGATATTGTCGCCGTCAATTACGGCATTAACGACTACAAGACCAAGACGGAACTCACGGCGCGCAAGCTCTTTATTAGCGTAATCACCGCACTGAGAACGTTTTCGACCATTTTGCAGATGATGGAGGCTAGCCAACGCCTGGAGGCACAGCTCACCCAAGACAAACAGATGGACGAAGCTCAAGAACAAGCCAAGATTCGTCAACTGGAACGAAAGCTGCAATCCCTCCAAAATCAGTTATCACAATCGAGCCAGCGTCAAACCGGAGCCCCTCTGGAGCCCCTAGCAACCCCTGTGATTACCGATAACAGCGCCTCTAACGGGGCAGGGGCTTTGCACATGATGTCGATGGTGTCGCGCATCGCCCGCATGGTGTTGCGGATCATGGACGGGCAATCCACGCAACTGGGGCTTTCCCAATCCAAGCTGGGAGTTCTGATGTATCTGAGCGGTGAACCCGAACGGTGTGCTAAACCCTCAGCATTAGCCAAGCATTGCGGCGTGTCGCGAGCAGCCATGACGGGTTTACTGGATGGCCTGGAACAGGATAGCTATGTCGAACGGGCCAGTCATCCCAGCGATCGCCGCGCCTTGGTCGTTAAGCTGCTGCCACCAGGACAAGATTTTCTGGAGCGCATTACGCCGAAGCAGTATCAGATGTCGGAACTCATGGAGGCACTTGACGCAACAGAACGTCAGACGCTGATTGAGCTGATCATGAAGTTCATCCGCCTATTGGATAATCAGCCCAAGTCAATTGAGGAATAGCGCCTGGCCTGTAGACAGCATTGGAGAAATTTGGGTTGCTAGATAGTTTGCCTAGAATTGGAATACTGTGAGCGATCGCAAATCAAGAACTAATAGCGAAACGAATGTTGTTAACAGTCGCCCTATTGCTAGGATTGCTCAACGCCTTCACACTCAACGAAGTTCCTATGGCGGTTGAAGAGCCCATTGTTTGGCAATGTGAGGCATCCGGCGACTGGCGATCGTACCAGGTGAATGATTTGGATATGCTCGCACCGATATTTGACATCCAGATTTATCGCGGAGCAGATTATGGAGTATTGCTCGAAAGTGCTTCAGTGAGCCAAGCGTCAGTGGCGACACCTGGACATCAATGGCTGGGGCAAACCAGGGAAGGACACGATCTCAAGGTGACGGCACTGGCAAACAACCTAGTGTTTGAGGTGAAAGACTCGCAGTATGGTAAGGCTATCGGTCGCTGCATACGGCACACTACGATTAATTAAGGTCTTTATCCTAGCTTGATGGCAGCTTCATAAAAGCAGATACCTCTGTGAAGAGTCCACACGAGTCAGTGACGTCTGTATTAGTCAGTACAACCCTGCAAAAAACTGCTTGGTAGTCTCGCGTAGCCTAAGCGGTTACAGCACTTCGATATCCTGTTCGCTTGGGTTGTGTCCCTCTAGAATCCCGATCTACCTATGGCTTATCTTGCTAAAGCGGCTGTTTTCTACACAACCTTGCCAGCTGCGGCTCTGTTCTGTCTTGCGGATGTAGCGATGGCTGCAAGTTTCAATCTCGGTGAAGCGACTGTCGAGAGCATTCAACAAGGGTTAAGCTCTGGGGCTGTTTCCTGTTCAGACATTACCCAACTCTATCTCAACCGCATTGATGCCTACGACGATCAAGGGCCATCGCTCAATGCCATTATTGCGACGAATCCCGATGCTCTCAGCATTGCTGCTGAATTAGATGAAACCTATGCGACTGCTGGTCCGGTGGGGTCACTTCACTGTGTCCCTGTTGTCTTGAAAGATAACTTCGATACCTTCGATATCCCAACAACGGCAGGAGCCCTTGCTTTGGAAGGCTTCCTGACGGGCGAAGACGCCTTTCAGGTGGCTGGCTTGAGGGAAGAAGGGGCACTTATTCTAGCCAAAGCTAATCTCTCGGAATTCGCTTTTGCGTTTAGCACGACCAGCTCACTGGGAGGCACAACCGTTAATCCCTATGATCCTATTCGCAATCCTGGCGGATCGAGTGGGGGTACGGGGGCGGCGATCGCCGCCAATTTTGGTGTTTTAGGCTTCGGTACTGACACGGGCGGATCGATTCGGGTACCGTCATCCTTCAATAGCTTGGTCGGGGTTCGCCCTACCATTGGTCTATCCAGTCGCTCTGGCATTGTTCCCCTCGCGCTTACCCAAGATGTCGGCGGTCCCATGACCCGCACCGTCAGCGATGCCGCTTTAGCCTTGAATGCCACAGTAGGATTTGATCCAGAAGACCCAATCACAGCAGAAAGTGACGGCAACATTCCCGAAGACTACACGGCCTTCCTCGATCCTGACGGTTTGCAGGGAGCCAAGATTGGCGTGGTCCGTGACTTGTTTGGACTCGACTCTAACCCTGAAAGTGCCAAAACTACGGCAGTCATCAACGAAGCGATTGAAGAACTGACGACATTGGGCGCTGAAGTAGAGGACGTCACGATTCCCAATCTAAGTGACATTTTGGCGTTTCCCAGTCTCAGTTCTTTTGAATTTAAGCGCGATCTCAACAATTACTTGGCCAAGCGCCCGGTGCCTCCTTCTGGAGTCAGAACATTGGAGGACATTATTGACAGCGGGCTCTTCCTGGAAGACTTTGAAGCTGCTTATATTTCTCGAAACGACCGGCCTGCGCCGGAGGAAGACCCCGAATATATTCGCATTATCACTGAGCGTCCAGCTCTAACTCAGACCTCACTGTTAGAAGCGCTGACGGGATTAGATGCGCTCATTTACCCTTCTGTGGCAAGTCCGCCTAACATCTTGGGTGAGCCCTTAGCGGCAGGTTCAGGCAACCGATTGAGTCCATTCTCGGGGTTTCCTGCCATCACAGTCCCGTCTGGCTTTACGGAAGATGGCTTGCCTGTCGGCTTGGAGTTTTTGGGAAGAGCCTATGACGAACCCACTTTGCTCAAGCTCACCTACGCCTTTGAACAGGGCACAGGCTTGCGACAGCCACCCAGCACCACCCCTCAACTACCCGGCGAAAAAATCCCTGAGCCGCGCACAACTGGGGGCTTGATTCTGCTCGCTGGTGGAGCTTTTTTCTGGCTGCGCAAAAGGACTCGACTGCCTGATCGTTCAACGGTAGCCAAACATCTGGAAAATTGAAGGTCAGCCTGGCTGTCATGAATTCTTCAGGCGAATGTCTGGCGTTCCGTTCCAGTTTGCCGATTCCAAATCTTGACGGATGGGTCGAATCTGCCGCTAGCGATCGCAGTGCCGTATTGTCGAATTGCACTTTACCCATCCAAACAACGACTCTGGCAGTTCCTAACCTCTTATGCCTTAATCGCTCCTCATAACTTGTCACTGTCCTCTGCTCAACATTTTGTGGCAGCCGTAACATAGAAACTAAAAGGACTGACAGGGCACCCCCATGACCTTCGCTACTGGGTATTCCGTTCCACAAACTGCCCCCCCCGTTCTCCCCGCGAAACCCTCCCCACGATGTATGACCTACCCAGTGAGCAAGTAGGAGAACCCGGTTTACCCGATGAATTTCATGATTTGCAACCCCAACTTCTCAGTCGTTGCTTAACCTTGGCCGATTACACCCGCGATGAGTGGTTCACCGGGGCCGATTTGAACCTTTATTACGACAATCAGCATCCTACTTGGTACAAGCGCCCGGACTGGTTATTAGCCGTGGGCGTACCCCGCCTGTATGACGGCTATGATATGCGCCGCAGCTATGTAACCTGACAAGAACCGCAAGCTCCTCACCTTGTGATTGAGTTTCTGTCACCTGGTACCCAGGCCGAAGATTTGGGGCGGTTTTATCAGCCTGAGAAAACGGCAGGTGAGGCAGCGATCGCCTCTGAACCCAACGGTACTGCGCCATCGCCAGCAATAGAAACCGAACGCCCCCCTAACAAGTTGGCCGTCTACGAACGCTATCTTCGAGTTCCTCACTACGTGGTCTATAACCGCAAAAATGTTCAGCTACGCTATTTTCAACTGGTGGGCAGTCGCTATCAAGAACAGGGACTGAATGAGTCTGCACCGCAACTCTGGCTAACCGACCTACAGGTTGGTTTGGGCATTTGGGAAGGCCAGTTTGAAGGGATGCCAGGGCGTTGGCTGAGCTGGTGCGATCGCGAGGGTAACTGGCTATTGACCGACACTGAACGGGAACGCCAAGCTAAAGAGGCAGAACGCCAGGCTAGAGAAGACCTCCAACAAATCGCTGAGGTGGAGCGTCAAGCCAAAGAAGCCGCCCAAGCTCAGATTATGAAATCGGCACGCAACCTCCTGGCGACGGGGATGTCACTGGAGCAGGTAACGGACTTGCTGAATTTGACGGCTGAGCAAGTAGCTTCGTTACAGCAATAAGCACATGGGATAAAAACAAAGCAAACAAGCCGTCCAGCAGGAATAGCGTGTCCAGCTTCGACATCAGTTGACGGCTGAATTCGAAACGTCACAGCCCATTCCTGCGTAAACTCCCCTTTCTTTATGTCCCGGTCATCCATTGCCTAACGGTTCGGTCTTTGCTGCCAGAGAGCACCGTTTTGCCATCCAAGCCAAACGTTACCGATAGCACCCAGCCCGAATGTCCCGTAAACGTCTGGCGTTCTGTTCCAGTCTGTAGATCCCAAATCTTGATAGTTTGATCGGTGCTGCCGCTGGCGATCGCCGTGCCCGCATCGTTAATCGCAACCGTCAACACACGGTCTGTGTGTCCAGACAGCGTATGCAGCAGTTGCCCCGTTTGCAAGTTC